>JBIKZB010000066.1:0-7886 GCA_044354955.1 Flavobacterium sp.
TTATTTTGATTATGGCAAACGTCGATTAGATGTTTCCAATGCGAAATCGTTGCCAAAAGCCCCATTATATCAAACGCTTTACATTAGCGGAGGAAAGAAAAATAAATTGAATAAAATTGATATTGTAGGTTTCTTTTCGCAAAAAGGAAAATTGGAAAAAGATGATTTGGGCTTAATTGAAGTCAAAGATTTTATTTCGTTTGTAGCGGTGAAATATCCCAAAGTAAAAGCGTTATTGCAAAACATCAAAGAGGAGAAAATGAAAGGGAAAAAGTATAAAATTGAAGTAGCGAGAAAAGTTATTAAGAAAGAGGAGGAGGAGGAAGAAAACCATCCGAAATTTACGTCACGTAAAGAGAATAATAGGAAATAGTGCATTATTTCAATTAAAAAAGAGATGAATTAGTTTTTTGTCATTCCGACGCAAGAAGGAATCACATAACGTAGATTGAATTATGAGATTTCTCCTTAGGTCGAAATGACAATGTATTGATGTGAATTTAGGATAAAAATGAATATAAACTGCCCACTTTGCAATTCCAATGCAACGCTTTTTTGCTATAAACCAAAGCATTTGTTTTATAAATGCAATACTTGCGAAGGCATTTTCAGACCAAAACACACTTTTTTAACAGCAGAAGCCGAGAAAGAGCATTACGAAAAACACAACAATGATGTTTTTGATGAACGCTACCAAGCGTTTGTTTCTCCAATAGTTGAAGCTGTTTTAAAAGATTTTTCTCCTGAAGCTAAAGGTTTAGATTTCGGTTCAGGAACGGGTCCGGTAATTGCTAAAATGTTGACCGATAAAGGTTTTCAAGTGCAGAATTACGATTTGTTTTTTGCGAATGATGAAATACTTTTGAAAGATAAATACGATTACGTTTCGTGTTGCGAAGTAATGGAGCATTTTCATCATCCGCATCAGGAATTTGAGTTGCTTCAAAGTTTACTGCTTCCAAATGGGAAATTGTATTGTAAAACTAAGGTTTATACCAACCAAAAGCCTTTTGAAAATTGGTATTACAAAGATGATTTCACTCATGTCTTTATTTATCAACCTAAAACCTTGGAATGGATACAAAAAAACCTCCGATTTTCGAAGGTTTCTGTTTATGATAAACTAATTGTATTTGAAAATTAAAACTATTCTTTAACTAATTTAAGTGTAGCTTTTGAATTATCTTCATTTTTGAGTTTCACAAAGTAAACGCCAGTTGATAAATTAACTTCTTCATTTAAAACACTCACGTTAGTATACTTTTTATTAAAGATAGATTTTCCAGAGATATCAAAAATTTCTAAGTCTATATTTTGATAATTCTCAGTTAAGTTAATCTTTATAATGTCTTTAACTGGGTTTTGCACCAATTTAATATTTTTTTGAAAAGCAAAATCACTAGTGTTTAAAGTTTCATTTAATGTGCGTGTAGTAGCAGCTGTAGGTTGGTCACCACCGGTTCCTCCAGTTCCATTTACTGCATTTCCTACAAAATAAAAAGTAACTGCACCATTTCCTGCTGAAGGAGCTGTCCATTTTGAAGTAAAAGTAGAAGTTGTACTTCTAATGTTATGCTCAAAATAACTTCTACCACTTACAGGGGTTATTTGTGCATTTGAGGAAGGTGTTGAAAAAGTGCCTGCTGCTGTATTATTTGAAAATAATGCAGTTGCTTGCATACCATAACCACCAGGTGTTCCACTAGAATTAGTAATACTAAATGATAAGTTATATTCTACACCAGCAACATAACTCGTAATTGGATTACCTGAATTATCGGTAATGTTTAAAGTTATTGAAGGAGAATAAGAACCTCCACCGTGGCAATTTGCACATGTTCCACCTGAACTTGGACTACCAGTTAAATCTCCTAAACCATTTGCTGCAGCACCAGAAGATTTGTAAAGAATATTGTGATGGTAGTTTTTTGCTGAATAATATTCTGATGTGTTTTCGGAATTTTTAAAACTCTGAAATAGTAAAAACAATGTTAATACTGTTGTAATGGAAAGTAATTTTTTCTTCATAAATTTTTTATTTTATTTGCTCATGGTGTAAATATATAAATTTTAATTATATGAAAATTAATAAATTATAAAAAAACCAATTTAATTATTAGAGAAAAATTGCTAGTTTTTTAAAACTAATCTATTTCTTATCCAAAACTGATTCAGGAACCAATTGCGTAACATCACCACCATTTCGTAAAACATCTCTTACGATACTTGAAGAAATAAATGAAGTTCGAGCTGCTGTAAGTAAGAAAACTGTTTCAATTTTAGACAAGATACGATTGGTGTGTGCGATGGCTTTTTCGAATTCAAAGTCGGCGGGGTTTCTTAATCCACGTAAGATGAATTCTGCATTTTCTTTTTTGCATAAGTCAATCGTCAAACCAGTGTAAGTGATGACCTTTACTTTTGGTTCATCTTTGAAAGCTTCTTCGATAAAGCGTTTTCTGTCTTCTAATGAAAACATGTATTTTTTTTCGGCATTGACACCAATAGCAACAATTACTTCATCAAATAAAGAAACACCTCTTTTGATAATATCGTAATGTCCGTTCGTAATTGGGTCAAATGAACCTGGGAATATTGCTTTTTTCATAGTTTAGTTCTTTAAAGCTAATTCAATAGCGTTTTCAAACAATTCAAAAAATTATTATTTTCGCCAAATAGGTTTTCTTTTTAAAGCTAAAAAAATTTCATTGTCTAGCAAATCTCGCATTGGCATTTTTAAATAAGCTGCTTGTTGAGGAAAAATACTTTGTGGTGATAATCCAGGATTGGTATTGATTTCTATAAAATATGGAATATCGTCCATAATTATAAAGTCGGTTCTTGAAAAACCTGACATTCCTAACGACTCATATACTTTTTTAGCAGTTTTTTCAACACGATTTTTGATTTCTTCAGCTAAATCAGCGGGTGTTATTTCTTCTGATTTTCCTAAATATTTAGCTTCGTAATCAAAGAATTCATTTTGAGATATAATTTCGGTGATTCCCATAACTTTTATCTCTCCTTGGTATCGAATTACACCAACCGATATCTCTCTTCCTTGTAAATAAGATTCAATTAAAATATCATTGTCTTCAGCAAAAGCAAAACTTAATGCCTTTGGTAGATCTAGTAATGAATTTACTCTAGAAACTCCTAGTGAACTTCCCGATTGGTTTGGTTTTACAAAAAAAGGTAAGCCTAATTCATTCACGATTTTCTCTCCATCAATTTCATTTCCTTTTGTTAAGTATATTGATTTTGCTTTTGGAATATTAAATTTTGATAAAACTGATAAGGTATCTCTTTTGTTGAATGTTAAGCTTGATTGATAATAACCGCATCCAGTATAGGGTAATTCGAGTAACTCCCAGTACGCTTGCAAATGTCCATCTTCTCCAGGAGTACCATGAACGGTATTAATAACTACATCAAATTTAATTATTAGATTATCCTTGTCAAATGTAAAATCAGCTTTATTAATTGGATATTTTAGATTTTCTATTTTGCAATACCAGCCTTCTGGCAGAATGTGAACTTCGTAAGCCGTATACTTTTTGTTATCAATTTGATTCAAAATAAGTTGTCCACTACGTAAAGAAATTACAGATTCATCGGAATAACCGCCCATTACAACTGCTACATTCATTGTTTTATTTATTTGATACACAAAATTACATTATTTATTGAGATTTTAAGTGCTTTTATTTGTTTACCAAAGAAATATTTTTCTACATGTGTCGTTTTAAAAGTGTGAAGAAATCAAAATGATTTGCTTCGTTATTTCTTTTTGAATTTTATATCTTTGTCAAAATATCATTTTGTATGAGTTTAATTAAATTTTTAACAAGTCGAACTTTTTTTATTCAAGCTTTTTTAGCAATTGCTATTGTAGTGGTTTTTACATTTTTAGTGATTCAGTTTTTAGATTTCAGAACCAATCATGGTCAGGAAATTAAAGTGCCTGATTTATCAAAAATGAAATTAGAAATTGCCGAAGAAAAACTAAGCGAATTGGATTTAGAAGTATTTTTATTGGATACGGTAGAATTTAATGCCGATTTTCCTCCGTTTACCATTTTAGAGCAAGATCCAAAAGCAGGTAGTTTGGTAAAAGATGGAAGAAAAGTGTATGTGAAATTAAATGCTGGTGAATTTACAAATATTACTATTCCTGAATTTAAAGACAAAACGTTCCGCCAAATTTTGGCTACTATAAAATCATTAACTTTAAAAGAAGGAAAAATTACTTATAAGCCACACATTGCAAAAGATATAGTGTTGCAAATTTATCAAAATGGAAGAAGACTAAGAGCAGGAGATAAGGTAAAGAAAAACTCAACACTTGATTTTGTGTTAGGCGATGGTAAAGAAGTATTTAATGAAGAGACTTTTAGTTCGGAAGAACCTGCAGATACCTTACCACCAGCAGAAGAAGGCGTTACAGAACCAGTTGAATTTAAAGAAGATAATGGCGGATTATAAGGTTGAAACTGAATTAGAAGACGAGTTATACGAACATCATCGATTTGAAGCCAGTAAAGGACAATCGTCCTTGCGTGTGGATAAATTTTTGATGAACATGATTGAGAATACCACCCGAAATAAAATTCAACAAGCTGCAGAAAATGGTTCTATTTTAGTGAACGATGTTGCTGTAAAATCCAATTACAAAGTAAAAGCAGGTGATGTTGTGCGTTTAGTATTGGCACATCCCACTTACGAGCAATTGTTAACACCTGAAAATATTCCATTGGATATTGTGTATGAAGATGATCAATTGTTGGTAATCAATAAACCAGCAGGTATGGTAGTACATCCAGGACATGGGAATTATTCAGGAACTTTAGTGAATGCGTTAGCGTATCATTTTGAGAATTTACCAATGAATAGTTCTGAAAGACCAGGATTAGTCCATAGAATTGATAAAGATACAACCGGTTTATTGGTTGTAGCCAAAACAGAACTAGCGATGGCTTATTTAACCAAGCAATTTGCTGAAAAAACTTCGGAGCGAGAATATGTTGCTTTAGTTTGGGGAAATATTGAAGAAGACGAAGGAACTGTTGAAGGAAATATTGGTCGTCATGACACTAATCGTATGCGAATGGCGGTTCATGAAAGCGATGAAAAAGGAAAACCAGCGGTAACGCATTATAAAGTTTTGGAACGATTTGGATATGTAACTTTAGTTTCTTGTCAGTTAGAAACAGGAAGAACACACCAAATTCGTGTACATATGAAACACATTGGTCACACACTTTTTAACGACGAACGTTACGGTGGCGATGCTATTTTAAAAGGAACTACGTTTACCAAATACAAGCAATTTGTAGATAATTGTTTTAAAGTATTGCCAAGACAAGCACTACATGCTAAAACATTAGGATTTGAACATCCAATATCAAAAGAATTTTTACGTTTTGATACACCAATTCCTCAAGATTTACAGGAATGTATTGAAAAATGGCGTGTGTATTCAAAAGCACAAACTTTTACAGAAGAATAAAAATAAATCCCACTATTGTGGGATTTATTAGTTAATTTAAAATAATTTCTGAATTTGGAATCTGAAATAATTTTATAAAATAATTTTCTAAACAGTTTAAATTGATTAGATTTTTTTCGGTTGTATGGAATTTACTTTGTCCTATTTTTAAAACATAATTTTCTAATCTATTATTATCATTAGTTTCTCCTTCTCCATCAAAAACAATATCAGAAACAGTTACTATATATTTATCTGCCATTATTTCTACTGTGAAATTCAAATTAAAAGATTGTTCAAAATACCAACCACCACCTTTACAATCACAATTTAAATTTATTCCTTTGCCTGAATTATCTTGCTTGTTTACAGAAATTTTGGTGTGATTTTTATCAATCAAATTTAAAATATCTGTTGAATTTGTTTTAAATCCTAATTGCCAAGTTACCTCTTTTCTTTCTGCTTTAAAATGATGATTTTGAGCAAAAGATAAAGTTGTGATGAAGAATAAGGCGATAAAATACTTTTTCATGCTTTTTATTTTAGTTTAACAAAGTTATGTTTTTTAATAGTATTTTAGAAATTAATTAAAAGGATTTGCCCATTTTTCATTAGTATAAACATCTGTTCCAGAAAGCGTTTTCAAAAAAGCAACCACAGCATTTACCTCTGTTGCCGTTAAATTCAATTGTTGTCCAACACCACCAGGGGTTAATCTTGGGTCTAAATTGTTGTTTCCAGGAGCTAAGTTAATTCTACCATAATGACCAATAGCAGTCTGTAAATCTGATATAACTCCAGTATGCATCATTGGTCCGTTTTGAGTACCATCTGTTCTAACTAAATTCCTTAAAGAAGGAGCTCTTGTATTTCCAGTATCTATTCCAGTTCCTGCAATTGTACCAATAATTCCATTGTTTAGGGTATTTGGATCTATGTCAAACTCAGGAGCTCTATGACAACCAGCACAACCCAAACCTCCAGAGGTTCTTACGCCACTAGTATTAAAAATAGGAGCCGATAAAAATAAATTTTTACCTTGGTTTTCTTGTGCTGTGAAATTTGAGAAAGGCTGTCCGTCATTAGCAGCTAAGGATCTTCCTGCATCGTATTTTGAATCAAAAGATTGAATGCTTCTAATAAACTGAGCCAATGCACTTTGAATTTTTACCTCTGTAATTTCTTCTGTGCCATAAACAAACTTGAAAAGTTCTTTGTAATAACCAATTCCATTTAATCTAGTAATTAAATTATCAAAGGTCATATCACCATTTTCACCACTAAAGCCCATTTCTCCATGATCTTTGATAGGCATGGTAGTTTGCGTTTCTAAATTTAAAGCGCGTTCATTCCAAAAGAATTTAGTTTCTGTGGCAAATCTAGAATTAATTAAACGCATCGAATGCCTTCCTGTTGTTCCATTAACGCCTGTGCTTGCTACATTGGTATCACTAAATGCAAATTCTTGCATGTGACAACTTGAACACGAAATAGTATTATTAGATGATAAGTTTTTGTCATAAAATAAAACTCGTCCTAAAGTAGCCCCTTTATCAGTAATTGAATTTCCTTGGGAATTGTTTTTAGTGATATAGGGTGGAACTGTTTGATTCGCATAATTTGCTAAATTATTTAAATCTAAAGACGAGCCAAATTCAGCTTCTACAAACGGATAAGTAGCGATATCTTCGTAATTGTCATCTGAATTGTTACTACAAGAAGTCAATCCGAATATAATCAATAAACTGACCATAATTTGATTTTTCATAAGCTTGGTATTTAAGTTATTATTTCTTAGACAACATAAAATAAAAAAGGTTTAATGTAAGAGCATGTTTTTTTTATACTTTAAAATATTCCTATATTTGGACTTTATTTTAAACAAACTAACACGAATATTGACCATGAAATTATTAGAAGGAAAAGTTGCCATTATTACAGGTGCAAGCCGTGGAATTGGTAGTGGGATAGCAAAAGTTTTTGCAGAACAAGGAGCTAATGTTGCTTTTACCTATAGTTCATCTGTAGAATCGGCTTTGGCTTTAGAAAATGAATTAAACGCTTTAGGAATTAAAGCTAAAGGATACAAATCAAACGCTGCCGATTTTAATGAAGCACAAAAATTAGTAGATGATGTAATTGCTGAATTTGGAACTATTGATGTATTAATCAATAATGCAGGAATTACAAAAGATAACTTATTAATGCGTATGTCGGAAGAAGATTTTGACAAAGTAATCGAAATCAACTTGAAATCGGTTTTCAATATGACAAAAGCTGTTCAGAAAATTATGTTGAAAAACCGTAAAGGTTCTATCGTAAATATGAGTAGTGTAGTAGGAGTGAAAGGAAATGCTGGACAAGCTAACTACGCTGCTTCTAAAGCTGGTATGAACGG
>JBIKZB010000067.1:0-7885 GCA_044354955.1 Flavobacterium sp.
TCTAGCTTTATTACAGTAAATGAAAATCAAGGAACGTTATCATTGGTTTTAAACATTGCTAATCCAGCAGTTAGTTCGGTAGATTTAGTAGTAAAGTCGGCTCCTTTTAGTACGGCAGATAATTCTGATTTTACGTTAACTACACAAACTATTTCAATAACAGGTTCTTCATCGGCAACACAAACGATTACTATTCCAATTGTTGATGACAGTTTAGAAGAACAACATTCAGAATATTTTGTTTTGAGTTTAGAAAATGCTTCTGGAATTTCAATTACAGGAACAACTACAGCAACTATTTATATTGTTGATAATGATAGCCAAGCTCCAATTCCAAATAATCAGATTGAATTAAATTACATTGGAAGTTTTGATCCTTCTGGAGCAAGTACAAGTACATGCGAAATTGTAGTGCACGATGTTGCTTCACAACGTTTATTTACGACGAGTGCAGTGGCTGGATATTTAGATATTATCGATTTTTCTAATCCAACAACTCCATCCGTTATTACGTCTGTAAATATTAATCCTTACGGAGGTGTTACAAGTGTGGCGGTTAAAAACGGAATTGTTGCAGTAGCTTCTCCAAACGCTGATGAAACATTAAATGGTACAGTGGTCTTTTTTGATACCAATGGAACTTTTTTAAAACAAGTTACAGTTGGAGCACTTCCTGATATGATTACTTTTTCTCCAGACGGAACAAAGGTAATGACGGCTAATGAAGGGCAACCAAATGTAGATTATTCAATTGACCCAGAAGGTTCTGTTAGTATTATTGATATTTCAGGCGGAATTGCAACCTTATCGCAGTCCAATGTAACAACGTTATTATTCACAGCTTACAATACTCAAGAGGCTACATTAATTGCTTCAGGTGTAAGAAAGTTAAAGTTAACAAGTACTTTATCTCAAGATTTTGAACCAGAGTACATTACAATTAGTGCCGATTCTCAAAAAGCATGGATTACTTTACAAGAAAATAATGCTATTGCCGAAATTAATTTATCAAATAACACTATTTCAGATATTTGGGCATTAGGAACTAAAGACATCAGTTTGCCAGGAAATGGATTTGATGTATCAGATAACAATGGTCAGGTTTTAATTGCAAACTGGCCTATTCAAGCATATTTTATTCCAGATGCTGTTGCAAGTTACTCAATTGCTGGAACTACTTATTTAGTTACTGCAAACGAAGGTGACGAAAAAGAATATGGTTCTTTTACTGAAAGAGTTGCTGTTGGTGCCGGAACTTATACGTTAGATGCTACCAATTTTCCAAATGCATCAGTTTTAAAACAAAACAATAACTTAGGTAGATTCCGTGTAACTAATCTAAATGGAAACACAGATGCTGATGCAGAATTTGAAACTATTCATTGTGTGGGAACACGTTCGTTTTCAATTTTTAATACTACAACTAAACAGATAGTTTTTGATAGTGGAGATGATTTTGAACGTTATACAGCAGCAAATTTACCAACACTTTTTAATGCTGATCACGAAAGTAATACACCAAAAGGAAGAAGTCGTGCAAAAGGACCAGAGCCAGAAGGTGTAACTATTGCTCAAATTGCAACTGAAACATTTGCATTTGTTTCTTTAGAGCGTGTAGGTGGTGTTATGGTTTATAATATTACAAATCCTAATAATCCAGTTTTTGTGGATTATAAAAATTCTAGAAGCACTTCAGCTTATACAGGTGATCATGGTCCAGAAGGAATTACGTACATAGCTCCTGCAAATAGTGCTACAGGTAAAGGTTATGTATTAGTAGCGAATGAAATTAGTGGAACTATTACAGTTTATGAAGTAGATGAAAACACTTTATCTTCTTCAGATTTTAATGCAGAATCAAAAACATTTGTGATTTTCCCAAATCCTTCATCAAATTCAGAATTAGTTTATTTCAATAGAATGGCAGATATTGAATTGTATGATGTAACTGGAAAATTAATCCTTTCAGAAAAAGAAGCGTTAACTATAAATACATCAAAATTAGTTTCGGGTATTTATTTTGTAAAAACATCAGAAGGAATTACAAAGAAGTTGGTTGTTAAGTAGTTTTTTAGTTTTTCATCGAAAAAGCCAGTTTTTAAACTGGCTTTTTTATTTTAATCTCGTCTCAACCAACCCGTAACGCTTAATCGAGGTTTGTGACTTTCTAGCACTTCGTGAACTAATTCATTGCTTTTAAAGAAAACAGTTTTTCTGTTTATTGGTGCCACTTTTTGTGCCACATCGCCATCATAAATGCATAATTCACCACCATCTTCTGGTTGCCAATTTTCATTCAAATAAGTAATCATCGAAAACTGTCGGCTAGAATTATCTTGAAATTGATCTAAGTGTTTTCTATAAAAACTACCTTTGTCAAACAAAGCAAAATGAAATTCATACCCGGTAATTCCAGTATAACAACTGCGGTTTAAATACGCCACAAAAGCATCTACTTGATCTAAAAAAGCATTTTCATGTTCGTTATTATTCGCTCGGTCTAACCAATAAATCGCATCACTTCTTATCGCCGAATTCTGAGTCAGTTTTGCAGCATTTCCAATTCCAGCTGCTTTCAATAAATTTTGTTCTTTCAATTCAAACAATCTTTTTATCAAATGTTGCGCTAATTCTTCTGATACAAAATGTTCCACAATGCCCACTTTCGAATCCAAATAACTCGAAATTAAGGTTTCAAAACAATCTTCCATTTTATTTACGTTGTAAAATACTTTACAAAGATATCATTTCCTTTTGAATTTGGGCGTTACTTCGCTTAAGCGAGTCAGTCTTTACGTTCCAATCTTTATTTTGTTGCCTTCGAGAACCTCAGGCAACAAAATAAAGGATTTCCTCTTCAATCCCTAACACGAATCTCGTATTCAATTAAAATTAGTATTTTTACAAAAACCTTTCAGCATGCAAAATCTTTTAGAAATTTCGCAAAAATCACAACTCTCTTGGCGTAACTTAAGTGTTCAAAATAGAATTTCTTTTTTACCTCAATTGGCTAAATTGCTTCTAGAGAACAAAGAAGAATACGCAACGTGTATCACTACCGAAATGCACAAACCCATTTCGCAAGCGATTGCTGAGGTTGAAAAATGCGCACTTTTGTGTAATTACTATTTTGAAAATGCTGAATTATTTTTAGTCACAAAAAGTATAAAAACAGAGGCGACAGAAAGTTTTGTTACCTTAGAACCTTTAGGCGTCATTTTAGGCGTCATGCCATGGAATTTCCCATTTTGGCAAGTATTCCGATTTGCAGTTCCAACAATTATCGCAGGGAATACAGTTGTAGTTAAACATGCGAGTAATGTTCCAAAATCAGCGAATTTAATTCAAGAAATATTTGATCAAGCTGGTATCCCAAAAGGATGTTATCAAGATTTACCCATTTCAAGTAGTGAAGTGGCAAACATCATCACAAATTCAATTATAAAAGCCGTTTCTTTAACTGGAAGTGAACAAGCCGGAATAGCAGTAGCCACTGAAGCTGGAAAACATTTGAAAAAGTGCGTATTGGAATTAGGTGGAAGCAATGCTTTCATTGTTTTAGAAGATGCTAATCTTGAAAAAGCAGTAGCAATTGCTGTAACCGCTCGAATGCAAAATGCAGGTCAAAGTTGTATTGCAGCCAAACGCTTTTTAGTGCATGAAAAGATTGTTGAGGAGTTTGTGTCTAAATTTAAAATCGCCATTCAAAACTTAAAAACCGGAAATCCGTTAGATAAAGAAACACAAATTGGTTCATTAGCACGAGTTGATTTAGCCGAAGAATTAGAAATCCAAGTTAAAAAATCAATTCAAATGGGAGCAAAGTTAATTGTGGGAGGAAACCGAAAAGATGCTTTTTATGAACCCACAATTTTGACAGAAGTAACAATAGAAATGCCAGTATTTAAAGAAGAAACTTTCGGTCCTGTTGCTGCAATTATAACTTTTAATACTCTTGAAGAAGCTATTCAGCTAACTAACCAATCGGAATTTGGTTTGGGTGTTTCAGTTTTTACTCAAGACATTGATTTTATTAAAACCAAGATTTCAGACTTTAACGAAGGTGCCGTTTTTATCAACGAAATGGTAAAATCTGATCCAAGATTGCCGTTTGGAGGAATAAAAAAATCCGGATATGGGAGAGAATTAGCCGAAGAAGGGGTCAAAGAATTTGTGAATATAAAAACAGTTGTAATTAATATATTATAATTTAGATGTTTCCCCTCCTTTGGAGGGGTGCCTGAAAGGCGGGGTGGTTTTTATGTTGAATTAAAACGGAATAAATGCAAGAAGAAATCTTAACCATAATTCATAATATTCCAATTAAGAGAAATTTTGTTTTAAATTTACCTTATAATACTTCTTTAAAAAGTAGAGCAAAAGCACTCAGAAAAGCAGAAAATTTTTCCGAAGTTGTGTTCTGGAAAGAAGTGAGAAATAAATCTTTTTGGAATATCGATTTTGACAGACAGAGAATCATTGGTAACTACATTGTAGATTTTTATGTTAAAGCACTCGGTTTAGTAGTTGAAATTGATGGAGAAATTCATAATTTCCAAGAAGAATATGATGAGAAAAGAGAAATATATCTTATTGATTTAGGTTTAAAAGTTTTCAGAATTTCAACAACAAAAATATTATTTGATACTGAGAATGCTATGAAAGATTTAGAACAATTTATTATTACCGAATATAAAGATATTTAATAACCACCCCTCCAAAGGAGGGGAAAAACGAAATAATTATGAAAAAACTAACCATCTTATTCCTAGCAATTCTAGCTTTCTCTTGCAAACCATGTGAAGAAAAAAATCAATCAAAAAAACAAAATGTTATGGAAATTATAGACAATTGGCACAAAGCTGCTGCCGAGACAAATTACGAAGCGTATTTCGATGCAATGGCAGAAGAATCTATTTTTATTGGTACAGATGCCACTGAAAATTGGAATAAATCTGCATTTCAAGCTTTTGCAAAACCCTATTTTGACAAAGGAAAAGCATGGAGTTTTAAAGCCATTGAACGTAATATTTATTTTAGTAAGGATGGAAAAATGGCTTGGTTTGACGAATTGTTAAGTACTCAAATGAAAATTTGCAGAGGCTCTGGCGTTTTAGTTCAGGAAAACGGACAATGGAAAATTAAGCACTATGTACTTTCGATGACTATTCCTAATGACAATACGGATGAGGTTGTAAAAATAAAAGCGCCTATTGAAGACGCTTTTATGAATAATTTTAAGAAATAATTATTTTTTGTAGATGTGTTCATTTAAATTTTGAAACATATCTATTGTCATATTTTGTAGGTCAAAATCATTTGCCCAATTCCAATCTTCTCTAGCTGAAGTGTCATCAATACTTGCCGGCCAACTGTCTGCAATTTTTTGACGGAAATCCGGGGTGTAACTTAATTCAAAATTTGGATAGTGTTTTTTGATTTCTTCGCCTATTTGTTTTGGCGTAAAACTCATCGCTGCCAAATTATAAGAAGAACGTATTTTAATTTGTTCTGATGGCGCTTGCATAATGCCAATAGTAGCTTTGATTGCGTCATCCATATACATCATTGGTAACTCGGTGTTTTCTGATAAAAAACTAGTAAATTTCCCATCAGTTAGCGCTTTGTGATAGATGTCAACTGCATAATCGGTAGTGCCACCACCTGCTTCTGTACTCCAACTAATCAAGCCTGGATAACGAATACTTCTAACATCTACACCATACTGATTGTGATAATATTCGCACCATCTTTCTCCTGTTTGCTTCGAAATTCCGTAAACTGTTGAAGGTTCCATTATTGTGTATTGTGGCGTGTTGTGTCTTGGAGTTGTAGGTCCAAAAACCGCGATACTCGAAGGCCAAAATATCTTTTTAATTTTTCCTGCTTTGGCTAAATTTAAAACATGGAAAAGAGAATTCATATTCAAATCCCATGCAAAAGCCGGGTTTTTCTCAGCGGTAGCCGAAAGTAATGCCGCCATTAAATACACATCAGTAATCTGATATTGTTCAATTAAATGTTCAATTTGATTGTAATCTAATGCATTAATAACTTCAAAAATCCCATTATTAACGACATCATTGTTTAGTTTTCGAATATCAGAGGCAACTACATTGTTAACACCGTATGTTGCTCTTAATTTAGCAGTAAGTTCAGTACCTATTTGACCACAAGCACCAATTATTAAAATTTTAGGGTTCATTTGATATGATAAAAAATAGGCAACAAATATAACATTTTTAGGATGAAATGAAAAGCGACAATTTTTTATATTTTTAATAATACGCGCCTGTAAATTATTAATCTCTTAATAAAAATAGTAATTAATAGAAATAATATAATCTTAAATCCTTTTAAATCAATTAGATGTTAAGAACTTATTAGATTTTATCTTAGTTTTTGTAAACATTTGTACCTTTGTTCTTTAATTTGACACAATGAAAGTTTTCTTCTATAGTTTTTTAATTATTTCCATTACTCTAATTTCATGTAAAAATGAAGATCAACAGCTAGAGGCTCAAAAAGTAGCGCAAAAAAATGAATCCGTTTTTAAAAATATTTCCAAAATGTGGCAATTTAATTTTCCAACTCCAAGACCAGAAGTTGACGCAACTTTAGATCGATGGAACGAATGGAGACAGTTTGAAATTGAAATGCTTCAAACGCCAAAATCTACCTTGTCAGCTTTTCAAATGAAAACCAAAAATTTATCTTCAAAAGCAGATACTTTATCCATTACCATTCCTTTTGAATATAATAAACCACAAATTTTAAGTAGAATAACAACATTAAATACAAAATTAAAATCGTTAGAAACCTTTTTGAATTTAAGAATTATTCCTGAGCAAAAAATTGCGAAATTAATCCCTGAAATTAACGAAGAGATAAAAGGCTTATATAAACAATGGGATGAAATCATCATAAAAAAGGCCATTCCAAAAGAAATTGGAGAAGAACTCATGTTGCAAGCATTGGATACAGCTCGAAATGCTAATCCAGATGAGATGAGAAAGAAGATGAAAATTTCAGATAAAGTAAAATAATTCATTTTGAGCAAGTCCGACATTATATCCATTTACGATAAGTCACCCAAGATTACCCTTTTAGAAAGTACATTCGCAGCGCGCCAAAAGTCTCAGATGACGGGTTTGGTGGGTTCGTCGTTGTCTTTTGTGGCACATTCACTGTTTAAAAAATCGGAACTTCCGTTCCTGATTTTATTCAGTAATAAAGAAGAAGCGGCGTATTATTTAAACGATTTAGAGCAATTAATTAATGCCGAAGACGTACTTTTTTACCCAAGTTCGTACCGAAGACCGTATCAAATTGAAGAAACCGATAACGCAAATGTGTTGCTTCGAGCTGAAGTGCTAAACAGAATCAATTCGCGCAAAAAACCTGCGATTATTGTTTCGTATGCTGAAGCCATTTTCGAGAAAGTAGTTACCCGAAAAGAACTAGAGAAAAATACGTTGAAACTATCTGTGGAAGATAAATTGTCCATCGATTTTATTAACGAAACATTGTTTGAATATAATTTCAAACGTGTAGATTTTGTTACCGAACCCGGTGAATTTTCCGTTCGTGGTGGAATTATTGATGTGTTTTCGTTTTCCAATGATAATCCGTACCGAATCGAATTTTTTGGCAACGAAATCGATAGTATCCGAAGTTTTGATGTCGAAACACAATTATCGATTGAAAAACTGAAAAAGATTTCGATTATCCCAAATGTTGAAAATAAATTACTGCAAGAAAACCGCGAAAGTTTCTTAGATTATATCAACGAAAAAACGGTTTTAGTCATTCAAAATACCGAATTATTAGGACAACAATTGGATAAATTATTCGACAAAGCCAATGAAGCTTTCGAGAAATTATC
>JBIKZB010000068.1:0-7883 GCA_044354955.1 Flavobacterium sp.
TTAACCATTTCGTCTAATGCTGAAATATTGGCCGAACGCAATCCACCACCAGGCATAATTTCGATGCGATTTTTGGCTTGATTGACTAATTGTTTCAAAACTTCTTTTCCTTCCATGACGTTTGGAAAAGTTCCAGAAGTTAAAATCGTTGAAAATCGACATGAAATAACATCTTCTAATGCTTTTTTTAAATCTGAAACCTCATCAAATGCTCTGTGAAATGTGCAAGGAAATGGTTTCGCTAATTCAACTAAGGCTTTATTTTGTTCAGTATTAATCGTATTATCATCCTTCAAAATCCCAAAAACAAATCCGTTGACTCCAAGTTTTTTGATGGTCTCGATTTCCGATTTCATTTGTTCAAATTCTGCTTCTGAGTAAACGAAATTTCCTCCTCTTGGACGAATCATTACATATAAATCAATAGTTAGATTTTCGCGAGATTTTTGAATCGTTTCGATTGTTGGAGTTTTGCCACCAACCGACATGTCTGCACATAATTCTACTCTATCGGATCCAGCTTTTTGTGCGATTAAAACGGATTCAAGATTAAAACAAGCGATTTCTATTTTTTTCATTATTTCAAAAAGTAATTCGCATCGATTAATTTATTTCCGGTTACATCGTGAACAGCATAATTGAAACCACCTTGTACACAATAAGAACCAAATTCACCTTTTTTATTCAAGGCAATGAACCCAACTTGGATATCTTTTAGATTTTTTCCTCGATTTTGAGTCAGTTTTACAATTCGCATTACGGCTTCTTCACAAGCCTTTTGTGGCGATTTTCCTTGACGCATTAATTCTACTACTAAATGACAACCTGTAATTCGGATTACTTCTTCGCCATGACCTGTTGCTGTTGCTGCACCAATTTCGTTATCCACATACAAACCTGCACCAATAATTGGGGAATCGCCTACTCGTCCGTGCATTTTAAATGCCATACCACTTGTAGTACATGCACCTGATAAATTGCCTTGCGAGTCTAAAGCAATCATTCCTATAGTGTCGTGATTTTCGATGTTTGCTTTTGGCAAATATTCACTTGTTTTTAGCCATTCTTTCCATTCCTTTTCGGAAGCTTCTACTAACAAATTTTCTTTTTTGAATCCTTGAGCAATGGCAAACTGCAAAGCACCTTCGCCAACCAACATCACATGAGGCGTTTTTTCCATCACCATTCTTGCTACGGAAATAGGATGTTTGATGTGTTCCAAACAAGCTACCGAACCAATATTTGAAAATTCGTCCATGATACAAGCATCTAAGGTTACGCGACCATCTCTATCAGGTCGACCGCCGTAACCTACACTTCTTTCGTTTGGATCGCCTTCTGGAATTTTTACTCCAGCTTCTACGGCATCTAAAGCTCGACCTTTATTTTTAAGTACTTCCCAAGCAGCTTCGTTGGCTTGCAAACCGAAATTCCATGTAGAAAGTACGATTGGTTTTGTTCCTTTTCCTGAATTGATTTCATTTTCAGTTTCTTCAGATTTTCCATTGAATGCCTGAAACGCCACGCCAGCAGTTGCTAAAGCGGTTGTTTTTAAAAAATTTCTTCTGTTTGTCATTATTCTGCACTTATTTCGTCTACAAATAACCAACTATTCGAATCAGCTCCGGGTTTTCCATCTGCAATGATTCCATTGTTTTCTGCGATGACTTTTATAAATTGAACATTTTGTTTATCGAATTTAACTACAATTTTTCCTTTATTTTCATGAATTTCTTTGGAAGAAACAATCGTAATTGGAATATAATTTTCACCATCTTTGGAAACTAAAATTCCGATGCTTTTTGGATAATAAATCCAACTTCCTTCTGATGAAAGTGTGTTTAGGCTGATTTTTGAAATCGTCTCTGTTTTTCCTAAATCGATAGTGGCATTCATATCTTTTCCCCAAAAGCCTAACCAATCTCTTCCAAATTTAGAAGTGTTTCCTTTCATACCATCAACCAAAGTAAAAGAGCCACCAATTCCATAATTTTCGTGAGGTTGATGTACAAATTCAATCTTTTTTCCTGTTGACTTTGTGATGAAAAATGGTTGTTCGATGGTGGCACTTTTAGCTTTACCATTCTCGAAGTAAGCCGCTTTTAAGGTTTGATTTGAAGTTACTAGAATTGGTTTTTCATAAGACATCGAATTAGCATTGGGTTCCGAACCATCAGTGGTAAATTTAATTCCGTTTGGATTGACTGATTTTAATTCGAAAGCCACACCGTTTTCAGCAGGTTGTACTTTGGAAGTTACTTCGAAAATGGCTTTGCTATAATTGATTCCTTTTTTCTCATATATTTCAAAATGTTGAATCAATCGTTTTTCAAATTCTTTGTATTCTTTTGGATTGGATGTTCCCCAAACGACTTCAGAAAGTGCTGCTATTCTTGGGAAAAGCATATATTCAACATGTTTTGGCGTATTGATATATTCTGTCCAAAGATTGGCTTGAGCACCTAAAATATATTTCGATTCTTCTGCTGAAAGTTCTTTTGGGATGGGATTAAAAGAATACACTTTTTCGACATTGGTATAACCGCCAAAAGCAATCGGTTCATTTTTAGGTTCGCCTTGATAATGGTCGAAATAACAATGTGAACCTGGCGACATCACTACAAAATGTTTTTGTTTGGCTGCTGCAATTCCGCCTTCGGTACCGCGCCAACTCATTACGGCTGCGTTTGGAGCCAATCCTCCTTCTAAAATTTCGTCCCAACCGATGATTTTTCGACCTTTACTGTTCACAAATTTTTCGATTCTTTGAATGAAATAACTTTGCAATTCGTGTTCGTCTTTTAGATGTTCCTCTTTGATTCTCTTTTGACAATGCGGACAACTTTTCCAGCGCACTTTTGGAGATTCATCACCACCGATGTGTATGTATTCAGAAGGAAATAACGAGATAACTTCTGTCAAAATATTTTCTAAAAACGTAAACGTTTCGTCTTTTGGGCAAAAAACATCTTCTAAAACGCCCCACGTTTTTCCCACTTCAAATGGTCCGCCTGTGCAAGAAAATTCAGGATACGAAGCTAATGCTGCTAAAGCGTGACCAGGCATTTCGATTTCGGGAACAATGGTGATGTGGCGTTCTTTGGCGTAAGCTACAATTTCTTTGATTTCTTCTTGTGTGTAAAATCCGCCATAACGAATATTGTCGAAAGTTTGGTCGGTGTAATGTCCAATCATGGAGCCATTTCGCCAAGCGCCTAGTTCAGTTAATTTGGGATATTTTTTGATTTCGATGCGCCAACCTTGATCGTCAGTTAAATGCCAATGAAAGGTATTCATTTTATACATTGCTAAGTAGTCAATGTATTTTTTGATGAATTCCTTTGGAAAGAAATGACGAGAAACATCTAAATGCATGCCGCGCCATTGGAATTTGGGTTGGTCGTCAATATCTAAACACGGAATTCTAATTTCATTCTTCTTTTCAAATGGAATTAACTGTAATAAAGTTTGAATTCCGTAAAAATTACCAATATCATCACATTGAGCAATTGTAATTTCGCTTTTCTCAATTCTAAGAAAATATTTCCCTTTATTTCTATTTATTGAACGATTCCCTAATGAATCAATTTCAAAAGTAACTCCTGGCATCAACATATCAAAAAATCCGATTTTACTTTTTGAATTAGAATTTAAAGAAATTTTCAACAAAAAACCTGTTCTATTATTAATTTCATTTTGAAGATACTTTGCTTCAAAAGAATTTTCATCTGCTTGAATTACCGTTTCTTTATTTAAAACAAAATGTCCATTTTTGATTTCTACTGAATTCGGTTTCGGAATTAAATTAAGATTTTGTTGCGCCCCGCTTATTACAGAAAAAAGCAACAACAAAGTCAGTATTTTATATTTCATTGGAGTTGTGTTTGTTTGGCTAAAATTAAATAAAAAAACCGCACATTACTGTGCGGTTTTCATTATTTCTGTTGAAAAAGATTATTTTCCTAGTTCAGCAATTTTTGCATCTACTTCTAAATCGTCTCCTTCAAAAACTTTTTCTTCTTTAACTTCTTTACCATCTACTTTTTTAGTTAAAGTAACCGTTGCTTTCACTTTTCCGTCAGCGTCTTTTACTTTTTTAACTTCCATATTAATAATTTCTTGATGGTCATCGTGGTTACAATTAGGTCCGTGAACGTGAGCTGCATCACCGATGTATTTTCCATTTTCATCGTATTGTGACATGCATTTTTCTTTACATTCGTCAGAACATCCGTTTGCTTCACACATTTTTGCGCATTCATCTTTTGTCATAGTAGCACATTTAGATAAATCGCATTTTCCTTCTGTACAAACCATTTCTTTTTTATCTCCAGAACAACAAGCACCTATTTCAGTTGTTGCACCGTGACCTCCTAAGATTGGAGCAATTACTAATCCAATTAAACAAGTTAATTTGATTAAGATATTCATTGATGGTCCAGAAGTATCTTTAAATGGATCTCCAACCGTATCTCCAGTTACAGCAGCTTTGTGTGCATCAGAACCTTTGAAAGTCATTTCTCCATTGATTTCAACACCTGCTTCGAAAGATTTTTTAGCATTATCCCAAGCACCACCCGCATTGTTTTGGAACACAGCCCAAAGTACACCTGAAACAGTAACTCCAGCCATATATCCACCTAACATTTCAGCGATTAATTGGTTATTATCAGCATAAACTAATTTACCTAATAATACAATTGCAATTGGGAAACCAATCGTTAAAATTCCTGGCAACATCATTTCGCGTAAAGCTGCTTTTGTAGAAATTTCAACACATTTACCATATTCTGGTTTACCTGTACCTTCCATAATCCCTGGAATCTCTTTGAACTGACGACGTACTTCGTACACCATATCCATTGCTGCTTTTCCTACAGAATTCATTGCTAATGCAGAGAATACAACAGGAATCATTCCTCCAACAAATAACATTGCTAATACTGGAGCTTTGAAAATATTAATACCATCAATTCCTGTAAACGTTACATACGCAGCAAATAAAGCTAACGAAGTTAATGCAGCAGAAGCGATTGCGAATCCTTTTCCAGTTGCAGCAGTTGTATTACCCACTGAATCTAAAATATCTGTTCTTGTACGAACTTCTTTTGGTAATTCGCTCATTTCAGCGATTCCACCAGCGTTATCAGAAATTGGTCCGAAAGCGTCAATTGCTAATTGCATAGCTGTTGTAGCCATCATTGCAGATGCAGCTAAAGCTACTCCATAAAAACCTGCTAAAGCATAAGTTGACCAAATTGCCGCAGCAAACAAAATCACTGTTGGGAAAGTAGAAATCATACCTGTTGCTAAACCAGCAATTACGTTAGTTCCAGCTCCAGTTGATGATTTTTGTACGATTGCCAAAACTGGTTTTGTACCTAATCCTGTATAATATTCAGTTACTGATGAAATTGCTCCACCAACAAATAATCCAATTAATGTTGCATAAAACACACGCATAGCTGAAATTTCTTGAAGTCCTTCGCCAAAGAATTCCATTGACATTACTTCAGGAAGCATGTATTTTACTAAGAAAAAACATGAAATAGCCGTTAATGCAATTGAAACCCAGTTTCCGATGTTTAATGCTTTTTGAACTTGTGCTTCTTTTGCATCATCGCTAGAAATTTTAACTAACATTGTTCCAACGATAGAAAATAAAATTCCAAAACCTGCGATTGCCATTGGTAATAAAATTGGTCCGATTCCACCGAAAGCATCTTCGATTTTTCCGCCCATATCTTTAATTACATAGTTTCCTAATACCATTGCTGCTAAAACAGTTGCTACATAAGAACCGAATAAATCGGCACCCATACCTGCAACGTCTCCAACGTTATCACCTACGTTATCTGCAATTGTAGCAGGATTACGTGGATCGTCTTCTGGAATTCCTGCTTCTACTTTTCCTACTAAGTCAGCACCTACATCGGCCGCTTTTGTATAAATACCTCCCCCTACACGAGCAAATAATGCAATAGATTCAGCACCTAAAGAGAATCCCGCTAGAGTTTCTAAAACGATAGTCATTTGGTCTGTTGAAGTCCAAACACCACCCATAAAATAATTATAAAAGAAAATAAAGAAACCTGTTAATCCTAGAACAGCTAATCCTGCAACGCCTAATCCCATTACGGTACCTCCACCAAAAGAAACTTTTAATGCTTGCGGTAAGCTAGTACGGGCAGCTTGCGTAGTTCTTACATTTGTTTTTGTGGCGATTTTCATCCCCATATTACCTGCTAGTGCAGAAAAAATAGCTCCAAAGATAAAAGCTACTACAATTAAAATACTTGTTGTTTCAACAACTTGAGAAACGGCAGCTAACACAATACTTGCGCCAATTACAAAAAATGTTAATAATCTATATTCTGCTTTTAAGAAAGCTAAAGCACCTTCGTAGATGTAATCTGAAATTTCTTTCATTTTACCATCTCCGGCATCTTGTTTTAATACCCATGCTCGTTTTGCCCACATAAATAGTAAGCCAATAACTGCCATAACAATTGGCACATAAATCATGATTGATCCCATAAAATATAATTTAGTTTTTTTGTTTGATTATTTTATGGTAATATTAAGAAAATAAAACAAAAAAGACAATATTTTTAAAAAAATACTGTCTTTTTATTTATTTGTAACCGGAAAATTACTTGATACTAAACAATCCTTCTGGTTTATTTTCAATTTCATTGAAACGATTGGTACATTTCATTAAAATTTCTTTTGCTTCATTTACATTTCCCCAACCTTCTACATCAACTTTTTTGTTTTCCAAATCTTTATAGACTTGAAAGAAGTGCTCGATTTCTTTAATTAAGTGAGGATTTACATCACTTAAATCGTTTAATTTATTCCAAATTGGGTCAGAAACTGGTACGCAAATTACTTTTTCATCCGGTCCTTTATCATCTGCCATATGGAAAACACCAATAGGTTTTACTTCCATCACACAGCCTGGAAAAGTTGGCTCATTAATTAAAACTAAAACATCTAATGGATCGCCATCTAATGCTAAAGTTTCTGGAATAAATCCGTAATCTGCTGGATACATCATTGACGAAAATAACATTCTGTCAAAACGCATTCTTTTTAATTCAAAATCGTATTCGTATTTGTTTCTACTTCCTCTTGGAATCTCAATCAATACATCAAATGTAGTAATTTTATCTGCTGTCATTTACTTATGTTTTTTAAACGGTGCAAAGTTACCATTATAAAACATGAGAAACAAAAGAGTTTTGCAAAAAAAGTATAGGTTTTAGAAATAGAATCCAAAAGAAGCTCTAATAGCAAATTTTCGAGCATCGGGCATTTCCAAATAGCTTCCTCTCCAAGCAAAATCTACTCGCAGCACTTTAAAGATATTCCCCACTCCAGCATGATATTCCCAATAAATATCTTCAGGTGCAGTATAAGTTAAACCAGAAGCATTTAACAATCTATTTTCATCAGAAACTCTACCATAAACACCTTTAATTCCAATGATTTCGCGTAAGTTCAATTTTCGTAAAAGTGGAACCCTTGAAAACAACCTTCCATTAAAATGATGTTCAAAATGCAATGAAGCATATTCATCAGCTACAAAATCGTAGTAATTTAATAAATTATAGGTGTTTTCAATGACAAACCATGATTGATTTCCTGGAATTATCCCCATCAAACCTAATGGAACTTCCCCAAATATTTTTCCAGTTTCGAAAGTCGTAAATAATCTTCCAAAACCACCAATTAGTGCTGGTTGACGGTAATACAATTGCAACTTTTGATAATTAAAATCGCTATTTAAAACTCCTTTTATTCCGTTGCTATAACTTACAAAAAAGCGAGCGTAATTAAAATCAACGTCCATACGATCTACACCATAACCTACAGTTTTT
>JBIKZB010000069.1:0-7855 GCA_044354955.1 Flavobacterium sp.
AATTTCAAGGCGCGTATTGGATTGAAAAAGCACTTTCAGTAGATAATTTATTCGTATTTATATTAGTTTTTGGCTATTTCAATGTTGCTAAAGAAGCCCAACACAAAGTCTTATTTTGGGGTGTAATTGGTGCTTTGGTTTTTAGAGCCATCTTTATTTTTACAGGAGTTTGGCTACTGAATTACACCTATTTACCCGAAATGGAGCTTTTTGGTCAAATGGTAAAAATCAATTATCTTTTAACCATTTTCGGGATAATTCTTATCGTTGCCGGAATCAAATCGGGCTTTAGTAATGAAGAAGATGATGGAAGTAAAGATTTTAGTAAAAGTGCTGGTTCAAAATTTGTACATAAGTTTTTCAAAGTAAGTCCGAATTTTGATGGCGATAAATTCTTCACTGTTCAAAACGGAATTAGAATGGCAACCCCTTTATTTGTGGTGGTTACTATTGTTGAATTTACCGATTTATTGTTTGCAGTAGACAGTATTCCAGCCATTTTTGCAATCGCACCAGATGACCCATTTATTTTATATACGTCTAACATTTTTGCTATTTTAGGATTGCGTTCGTTGTATTTCTTGTTAGCGAACTTTATGTACATGTTCAGTAAATTAAAATACGGATTAGCGCTTATCTTAGCTTTTATCGGAGTAAAAATGATTGTAGCGCCGTTTTACCACATCGAAACTTCTTATTCTTTAATGGTTGTTGGAAGTGTGTTAATCTTGTCTGTAATCGCTTCTTTGTTGTTTCCTGATAAGGATTAATTTCAAAACATATATCAAATAAAAAAGGTTGTCTTGATAGACAACCTTTTTTATTAAGCTTTACTTTATCGTAATCTCATCCACAAAAATAAACGCATCGCCACCAGCGCCTTGATGCCATTCTGGTAATTTACCGAAGTTTTTTGCGATGACTTTTACGTAACGTGCTGTTTTCTTCTTGTCTAAAAGAACTCCAAATTCTCTAGTAAATGAATTTTCATCTTTTGGATCAATTTCACTGTATTTTGCAATATCAAGACTTCCAACAGAAGTAAAATTGACATTATCTGTTGAAATAAAAAACTCCAAATAAGTAGGCATCAAAATCCAAGAACGACTATCTTGTAGAAAATTTGCCTTAAACGAATATAACTCTTTTACTTCTTTTAAATCGACAACCGCTTCAAAATCCTGACTTTGGTAGCCTTGCCAATCGCCTTTTCTCCAGTTCTCCGTTCCTAAAATACCATCTAATAACCCTTCTGGACCACCTGCATGATATTGCGGATTGTATTTTGACTTAATTTCAATTGTGTAATTATTTGGTTTTTTGAAAAAGGTTGCAGAAATGGTGTTGCTTTGTCCTTCATTTGTTTTTACATAAGCTTCAATAGTTGATGTTTGCGATATTTCAAAAGGTTTTGTGTAAGGAACAAATAGTTTCTTTGCCAAATGATCGTCTTTATCATTAATCATAAAATAAATCACATCATTTAAGTATTGAGACTTCAATTCAATCTTCAATTTATCTTTAAATGATTTGCTTTCTGCTTGAATTACAGGAACTGGGATTATTTCTTTAATAATATAATCTAAATTCCAATCAATATCTTCAGAAGATTCAATTTCTTTCTCTTGTTGAATCGCTTTTTGTTTATTGATTTTTCTTTGCTCTTCAGTAATTAGAGCCTTCTCACCACTTTCAAGGTTTACAACTATTTTATCAAAATATAAATCGTTTTCATAATGATGAATAATACTTCCAGGACAAACAGGATATTCACTCATAACACTCAACACATACCAAGCACTCATTTGTCCGCAGTCTTCGTTTCCAATTAAACCATCGGGCGTATTGGTGTAAAAATTATCTAAAATATAATGTACTTTTTCTTTTGTTTTTTCTGGTTTTCCTATGTAATTGTACAAATATGCCATATGGTGACTTGGTTCGTTTCCGTGTGCATATTGCCCAATTAAACCTGTTACATCAACTTGTACTCTACCTGTGGTTTTGCTTTCGCTATTGAACATTTCGTCTAACTTAGCTTCAAATTTTTCAGATCCGCCATAAGCTTCAATCATGCCGTAAACATCTTGTGGTACGAAAAACGAATATTGCCACGAATTACCTTCGGTAAAATTATTGTTGACTTCTCTTGGATCGAAAGGTTTGTCCCAACCCCCATTTTTCTTTGGACGCATAAAACCAGTTTCCCAATCGAAAAGGTTTTTCCAATTTTGAGAACGTTTCATGAAATAGTGATAATCATCTTTCTTGTTTAGAATCTGTGCCATTTGGGCAATACACCAATCGTCATACGCATATTCTAAAGTTTTTGAAACGCTTTCGTGTTCGTCGTCAATCGAAATAAAACCGTTTTTCTTGTAGGCATCCAAACCTAAAACATCACGCATAGCTGAGGCTTTACTGGCTTCAAAGGCTTTTTCGTAATCAAAACCTGTAATGCCTTTTGCCATCGCATCGGCAATTACAGAAACAGAATGATAGCCAATCATACAATCTGTTTCATTAGAAGCTAATTCCCAAACCGGTAATCTGTCGCCTTGTTCGTATTGTTTGATGAACGTATTGATGTAATCGGCAGTTCGTTTTTTATCGATTAAGGTGTATAATGGATGCGCACCTCTAAAGGTATCCCAAAGTGAAAAAACCGTGTAATAATCAAATCCTTCCGCAACATGAATTTTATTGTCTCTACCGCGGTATTTTCCATCTAAATCTTGTGCAATATTCGGTTGCATCATCGTGTGATACAACGCCGTGAAAAAAATCGCTAATTTGTCTTTATCGTTAGAAGTGATTTCAATTTTTGATAATTCTTTGTTCCAAAGTGCGATAGCGGCTTTGTGTGCTTTATCAAAATCCCAATGTTTGATTTCGGAACTGTTTAATTTTGCACCTTCGTAACTTGTTGGCGAAAGTGATACTTTTACGAGGATTTTTTCACCTTTTTTGACTTGTTTGGATAAAGAAATCGCAACTTCTTCGCCAGTTAAAAGATTTTCAGGTTTATTTTTTCCTTTTTTTGAATTAATTAACAAAGGTGTATTAAATTCAATTCTCGCGTAAACATATTGATTTCTCGCCCAAGCTTCACTTCTTCTTAACACCTCAATTGTTTTTGAATCCACAAATCGGATTTCACCTTCCAAAAGCTTATCGCGATGATTCAAATCCAAAATAATATTGGCTTGACCTGCTTTGTTAAACGTATATTCATGAAAACCAACTCGTGTTGAAGTGGTTAAACGCACATCGATATTGTGTTTGTCTAATTTCACAGAGTAAAATCCAGCAGAAGCTTTTTCATTGGCATGCGAAAAAACAGAAGAATACACTTTATTATCAAATGAAGGCTCACCCATAGTTGGCATCAACATGATGTCACCATAATCAGAAACACCAGTCCCATTCAAATGCGTGTGCGAAAATCCGTAAATCAAATTATCTGAATAATGATAACCGCCACAGCCATCCCAACTGCCATCGATTCTAGTATCAGGAGACAATTGCACCATTCCGTAAGGCACAGTGGCACCTGGAAAAGTGTGACCGTGACCGCCAGTTCCAATAAATGGATTGACGTGTTTGGCGAAATCTTGTGCTTGTGAAAAAGTAGTCGTTAAAAAGGCTAAAGCTATAAGAAATGGTTTCATGTTGTTGGGATGAAAAATTTCTTAAAGGTAAAAATATTTTCTAATTGTTGTAAGGGTAAAGCTATTTTTGAGTTTTTACCACATAGAATCATAGGTTTTTCTTGTTTTGCTTTTAGGCATTACACTTTTTTGAGGTAACAATAGAATTGTGTTGATTTTAAACATATAAGTCAAATAAGAAAGCGTGAAAAGTCTTTGTTTATATGAGTTCATATAAGTTTTTCTATGTTGACTATGTAAAATGAAATACCTTAACATTCATAAAGTTAATCTATGTTTCTATGTGGTGAAATAACCCTTAAAATTTACCACATAGAAACATAGTCTTTTTCTTTTTGAAGGCGTTACACTTTTTTGAGGCAACAATAGAATTGTGTTGATTTTAAACATATAAGTCAAATAAGAAAGCGTGAAAAGTCTTTGTTTATATGAGTTCATATAAGTTTTCCTATGTTGACTATGTAAAATGAAATACCTTAACTTTTATAAAGTTAATCTTTGTTTCTATATGGTGTAAACAAAAAACCACAAATACATTTCTGAATCCGTGGTTTAGTTATTTTGAAACCTTGCAGGAGAACATGTTAATTCGCGAAAACGCCTCTTTTGTTGATAATTGGTAAATCGGCAGTAGCTTTTTCGTTGATGGAATTGGTTCTAAAAACGAAGGTTTTATCGAATAATTGATCGTTTGCGAAATACGACAACATGAATTCGTTATTCAATTGTAAGACGTTGTTTTCTAACAGTTCTACTTTAACGGCGGTTCTTGGTTCTACTTTAGCAAATGCATGACGAAAAGTTCCCGTTTTGCGTTCTTCTCCATTGATTAAACCATAAGCGCGTGAAACTACCATAGCCATTTCTAGCAAATCACCGGTATCGTTTATTAAATAAGCGTACCAAGAATTTTCCATAAAATCGTCGTTCCATTCTTGAAAAGCTACAATGTGAACGCCTTCTACTTTTGGGATGATAATGTCTTTCTTCATGAGATTGTTGATTGATGATTAACGATTTAAGATTGATGAAGTAAAAATTCTAAAATCATAAATCGTTAATCATCATTCTTAAATTTATATGCTCGATTTGAATTGCTCTAAGAAACGAACATCGTTTTCATAAAACATGCGGATATCGCCAATTTGATACAACAACATGGCAATACGCTCAACTCCCATTCCGAAAGCAAAACCGGTGTGCTCGTCTGGATTGATACCGCAATTTTTCAATACGTTTGGATCTACCATTCCACAACCACCAATTTCTAACCAACCTGTTCCTTTGGTAATTCTGTAATCGGTTTCTGTTTTTAATCCCCAATAAATATCAATTTCAGCACTTGGTTCTGTAAATGGGAAATACGATGGACGTAAACGAATTTTCGATTTTCCGAACATTTCTTTCGTGAAATACAACAAAGTTTGTTTTAAATCAGCAAACGAAACGTCTTTGTCAATATATAAACCTTCCACTTGATGGAAAATACAGTGCGAACGCGAAGAAACAGCCTCATTACGGAATACTCTTCCTGGAGAAATCGTACGAATCGGCGGTTTGTTGTTTTCCATGTAACGCACTTGTACTGATGATGTATGCGTTCTCAACAAAACATCAGGGTTGGTTTGAATGAAAAAAGTATCCTGCATATCTCTTGCCGGATGATATTCTGGTAAATTTAATGCCGTAAAATTGTGCCAATCGTCTTCGATTTCTGGACCTTCAGACACGTTGAAACCAATGGTTGAAAAAATATCAATCATTTGGTTTTTTACAATAGAAATTGGATGGCGCGAACCAATGTTCATAGCTTCTCCCGGACGCGTAGTATCGCCGTAATTTCCTTTTGCTTCTTCTTTATTTTCTAAAGCGTCTTGAATGGTTTTTACCTTTTCTTCCGCCGAAGTTTTCAATTCGTTGATTACTTGTCCAAATTCCTTTTTTTGTTCGTTTGGAACATTTTTGAATTCGGCAAAAAAGTCTTTCAACAAGCCTTTACTTCCTAAATACTTAATTCGGAAGGCTTCTAATTGTTCTTTATTATCGGTTTGAAAAGATTTTACTTCTTCAATATGGGCTTTAATCGTTTCTGTCATCGCTCGTTTTGTAAAATGCAAATTTATGGATTTTTTTTGAGAGACAAGTCAATGACTTGTCTGTACTAATAAATTAATTAGTCAATTAATTCTTTCTCTAAAAAGTAGCTTACAATTGCTTCTTTCATTAGAACCGCTTGTTCGCCTGCTTTTAGTGGTGGCAATTCTTCTTTTACTTTGTAATGCGGCCAACCTTCGTTATCGAAATATTCAAATTCGTAGTAACCATAAGGCTCTAACAAACGGCAAATAGCGATGTGCATCAAGTTTACTTTTTCATCTTTTTTGAAAGCAGCATGGATTTTACCTAATTCTTGTACGCCAATTAAGTAGATAATTCCTTCTAAATCAAGGTCTTCTCCGCTTGAAAATTTTTCTGATAATATGTTGACAACGCTTTCCCAACGCTGTTTTAATTGTTCGTCTCTTGACATTTTTTATAGATGAAAGAAAAAAGAGAAAAGAAAAAAGACTATTCCCAACTTTCTATATTAGTTTTGCAAAGATAATCGATGGTTTTGTTTTTTAAGCAATCTATCGTCTTTGTTCTTTATTCTTTCATTTATTTTCTTTCAAATGAGTTTTATTGATATTGTTTTTGCAGTTTTATTGGGTTTTGCGGTTTATAAAGGCTTGAAAAACGGGCTATTTGTAGAAGTTGCTTCGTTTGTGGCTTTAATTTTAGGAATTTACTTAGCAATTAAATTTTCGAATTTAGTAGGCGCTATTTTTGCTGGAATTGTCCCGAGTTGGAATCCGAAATATATTGAAATTACGGCTTTTATCATCACGTTTTTGGTGGTGGTGATTGCAATTCACTTGAGTGCAAAAATTTTAACCAAATTAGTCGATTTTGCATTTCTAGGTTGGATTAATAAATTGGCAGGTGTGATTTTTAGCGTATTGAAAACGATTTTAGCGTTAAGTGTGGTACTTTTTATTTTTGAGAAAATCAACATCAATAACATGCTACTTTCGAAAGAAACGCAAGAGCACTCGATTTTTTATAACCCAATTCAAAATATTTCAAAAGCAATTTATCCTACGATTGAAGGGTGGTATGATAGTTTGAAGTCGGGAGTTGAGAGTGAGGAATAAACGCTTCGAAATGCTTCAATTGACAAATCTAAATTCTGAACACTTTCAACTGAACACTGAACACTATTTCTTCACTTCCTTAATTGCTTCTTTGTCAATCCACGCTTTGGTTTTGTCGGTGAGTTCTACTTGTTTCCAGTTGCCTAATTCTTCTAAGACGAAAACTTTTGTTCCTTCATGAAGCGTTACAACATCTTCAGAACTATTTTTTGGTTCGGCTTTCAAAGTCGTTGATTCTGCAAAAACGATGGCTGGATTATAATTTGCATCGAAATTCTTTTGTAAAAAGGCTGAAAAAACGGTTACGCCAATTCCAACTAAAAACAGCAGGAATAAACTGAAAAAAGTACGTTTTAGTAATACGGTATTTCCGAAATAATAGCCTAAAAATGAAAGCAAACTCAGGAAAGCAATAAAAACGGCAATCCAAGCCCAAGTGTCATAATGAAATGTGCTGGTGAACTCTTTTACCATTTTTTTAAAACCGACTTCTGGAAGGATTTTAATGTCGTCTATAGCCATCTTTTGGGCAAAAGACAAATTGGTTTGAATGGCTTCGTCATCTGGGTTTAAAAGTAATGCTTTTTCGTAGTTGTAAATTGATGGCGCTACTTTTCCTAATTTGTAATAGCAATTGGCAATATTAAAATACAAATCGACCGATTCGCTGCCTTGGTTTACAATGCTTTCGAAAGATCTTACTGCTTGTTCGTAATCGCCTTTGTTGTACAAATTGTTTGCTTTTTTGAAAGTAGCGTCGATTGATTCGTTTGCTAAAGCGAATTGAAATGTTAGTATGAAAAGGAGAATGTATTTTTTCATTTTTAATCTGTTTTTTTAACCACAAAGGGCACAAAGAATGCACTATGATCACTATGTTTTTATTTCCTAGATTTAGCCACTAAAGTGGGCACTAAGCTTTGTCTATAAAATTCCATTGATGACTCTTTGTACTCCGTTTTTTAAAAGTTTGACATTAAAATTAATTAA
>JBIKZB010000071.1:0-7818 GCA_044354955.1 Flavobacterium sp.
CTTAATATATTTAGTAAGCATTTTACCGTATTTCGATTTTGCCACTTCAGGAGTCATACTTTTTTGAATGGTATCTAAATAAGTTATATTGATGTTTGCGATTTCTGAAAGCGCTAAATAAGGTGCGATTTCTTTATTTCCGTTTGTAGTAGCAAAATGAGCAGTATAGCGGTATTTTCTTGTCAATAAGTTCTTATATGCCTTCTCAATGCTGTCTGTCGTGGTTCTATTAGGTTTTAATTCGTTTTTTAAACGTTTGGCCATTAACTCTAAATTTTGGTCTCTAAATTTACTGTTAATGCTGTCAAACTTTTTCCATAAATCGTGATTTTTTGAGCCCGTAATTTTTGCATCTGCAAAAAAATGTTTTAAAGTAGTTTCAATTTGAATTTTTCCTGGCTCAGCAAAGAATGGTAAGCTGTTATCAATTGAATTGGTTTGTCCTCTGTCTAAAAATAAATATAGCATCTCTGGACTTTCCAATTTTACATAACTTTCAAATTTAGAATCTCCATTTATTGTGATACTATCAATAATAACTAAAGTTGAATCTTGTATTCTTTGTAAATATAATTTTCCTTGGCTTAACCCTTTTACGTCTCCTGTAATATGAAGGTTAGCATCGGCATCGCCTTCGTTTTTGTTACAAGCGAATAATGTAATAGTTGCAATAGCGAGTAAAAATATCTTTTTCATTTGTTTGAATAATTTTGAGTTCGCAAAGTAAATAAAAAAATCCTCAAAATACTAAGTACTTTGAGGATTTTCAAGCGCAATATCAATTGTAAAATTCAATTTCAAATTTTAAATACTTCTAAAATCTAAAATCAATATTATTCAATCTTAAGTTTAACCTCTTAACCAAGCTTCTCTAATAGTTTTTTTAGCGTTATCGGTTGCTTGATATCCTTCTTGTTTTTCTTTAGGCATAACAACTTTTCCTTTTACCGTTTCTTCTTTACCGTCTCTTTTGATTTTTACGGTAACAGCATCACCATCTTTCCAATTCATACTAGCCATGATTAAATCGTAGATGTTGTCTAAGTTATAATTCTTACCATTGAAAGCTAAAAGTGTGTCATTGTTTTTAAGACCAAGCGTTGTCATGAACACATTTAATTCGATTTCAGGTAAAATCATGATTTCTTTTGTTGTTGGATTTACGGTAATATAAGGCTCGGTTTGTCCTTTTAAGAATGGATTTCCAGCAACTTCAAGAGAAGCTTCTGTTACACCCATTTTAGCAAAATATTGTTCGTATGGAATAGGTGTTTCGCCAGCCACGTGATTTTTAAGAAATTCACCTACTGCTGGATAGGTTAATGCAGTAATTTTATCAAATAATTCTTCGTCTTTGAACGCTTTAGTTGTTCCATATTCTTTAGATAACTCTTGCATTAGGTTTAAAATTCCTTTTTGACCGTTGCTGTTTTCTCTAATTAATATATCCATACACATTGCAATTAAAGCTCCTTTTTGGTATACATTCAAATATTGGTCTTTGTAAGGAGCATTTAATACGTTTTTACTCATTTTAGTAAAACTCATATTATCGTTCATTTGACGTGATTGTGCAATTTTACCTGCCATTCTTTCAAAGAATTCTTTTTCATCAATTAAGCCCTGATTTACTTGGAATAAGTTTGCGAAATATTCGGTAACACCTTCATACATCCATAAATGTTCAGACATTTGCGGATTGTTGAAATCAAAATATTGAATTTCATTAGAATGAATAGTTAACGGCGTTACAATGTGAAAGAATTCGTGCGAAACAACATCTTTTAATTGTTCTTGTAGCATTTCTAATCCCATCATTTCTGGCATAACTACTACAGTTGAAGTTGGGTGCTCTAATGCTCCAAATCCTTTAGCATCTTTTGCTGCCATATCAGATAAATATAATAAGATGGCGTATTTTTTTGTAGAGTTAATTGGTCCTAAGAAACGTTTTTGAGCCTTCATCATGTTTTCCATGTTTGGCGTAATTTGTTTAGCCGTATATTTTCCTGTTGGAGAATATACACTAATGATAATTTCCATATCATCCACCATGAAAGAAGTGAAATCAGGTTTTGAATACATGATTGGCATTTCTACCAAACTTGCATATTTTGACATTACAAAAACATCAGAAGTTGCACTTGCATCTGTATCTATCATTGCAGAAACACCTAATAGGCTTTCTGGGTGTGTAACAGTTAATTTGTATGGCGTTTCTTCTTTTCCTTTGAAGTATCCAACAAATCCATGCGTGTTTAACATGAAGTTAGTTCCAGCATTAATATTTGTTCCTGAAGGAGAGAAGACGTCTTCGCTTTCGCCAAATCCTGCACCACCTTCGGTATCAAAAGAATCATTAACTAAATAGGTGATTTTTGATAGTTTTTTAGCATCAAAAATAGTATATGAATTTTCGTCAATTTTCGCTACTTTAATGGTGTTTCCTTTTGCATCAAAAGCTTTTACATTTTCAATAAAACGACCATAATCGTCTTCTGAATAGGTTCCAGGAACAGTTTTAGGGAAATGAAAAGTTACGGTTTCACTTGTAAAAGTTGGTGGCGTAACAGTTACCATTACTTTATCTTCTTTTACATTAATTAAATCGATAGTTACTGCAACATCATTTTGTTTAGCAGTCGATTGAGTTGAACTACAACTCCATAAAAATCCCACAAAAGCTAGGGAAAGAATAATTTTTTTCATTTTATCAAAATTGAATTATTGATAAGTAGAACGAATGCAGTTTTTGTTACAATTAGTGTTTAGAAATTTTATTTTCAGTAATTTGTTGTTGCAGTTTAGATTTGATTTTATCGATGCTATAAGTGCGGAGTTTAGATTTTTAGTTGTTCAACTCCGCGCTCTTGCTTTCTTTTGCGTAAAATAATTTTTTATGTAAAAAAAAACTCTTGCAGAACAAGAGTTGATTTATTAGTCGAATTTATTTTTGAAGTAATACTTGCTGTCTAAGTCATCATCTTCTAAAGGATTAAATTTTAGAGGTTTTGGTTTTGGCTTGCTAGCAATGGCTTTCTTTTTCCAAAGTTCAAAATTGTCTTTGGATAATTTTTCAGTCATAAAGTCAGTAATATCACTTTCTGATAGGCCAAATTTTTCTTTTAACACTTCAAAAGGTTTTTTTTCCTCTTGAGCCATAGCAAAAACTTTTTTTAAAGTTTCATGGTCTAAATCTGAAATTCTATTTTTTTTCATTTGTTTAAAAAATTATTTATTGGCAACACTTGAGAAAGATTCATTTGTTTTACCAACTTTGGCTTCATTTTTAATTTTAAAAGTTATTTTGTTCGATTTTAGTAGATGAAAATTAGTTTCATTGATTTATTGGTTCATACTTCAATATTAATAAAAAAATAAATTCAAAAAATGCCTCAATTGTTTTTTTTGGATTTTTTAAAATTTTATTGAACTTGAGGTGCTTTTTTGAAAAATATTTATAGAATAGTTCTAAAAGTTAAATTTATTCTATCTTTTTTAGATTCAGTTGCTTTTGGTATTTGGTGTTTATAATGTATTTGGCTTCCTTCTTTCATTAGTAATAAACTTCCATGAGATAGATTTAGCGTTAATTTAGCATCGGGATTATTGTTGTGTTTTAGTTGAAATTTACGCACTTCTCCAAAGCTAACGGAGGCAATGATAGGATTTCTACCCAATTCTCTTTCATTATCGGCATGCCAACCGTTACTGTCTTTTTCGTTTCGATATAGATTGGCTAAAACTGTTGTAAAACTATGTTTAGCAATTATTTCTATTTTTTCTTTGATGAAAACTAATGTAGGATTCCAAGGATTTGGATGCATGGTTATGCCAGAATATGAATAAGGCTTTCCTTCGTTCCCAAATAAGCAAGTGAGTCTTGGTTGCGCTATTTTCTTGCCAAAAATGGTAATTTCATCGTGTTGCCATTTGGTTTCAGTGTGAATTTTTTTGAATAGTGCTTCGGCTTCATCATTCGTAAAAAAGTTGGGGTAATATTCAAATACCGCATCGGGTAGCGGTAAAATAATTTTCTCTTTTGGAAATAAGTCGAGCATAAAAAAAGCGATGTTAAAAACACCGCTAATTTACTATTTATTTTTTCTTGAATTGAATATTCATGATTATAATAGCAGTAATTATCAGTACAATTCCAACCCATTGAATTAACAAAACTTGTTCGTTTAATAAAAAATAAGCCATCATTACTGAAACCGGTAACTCTAATGACGAAACAATACTTCCCAATCCAATTCCTGTATGAGGAAATCCTGCATTTAATAGCATGGGTGGAATAATTGTACCAAATAGTGCCAATACGATTCCCCATTTAGTAAAAATTTCAAAGTTAAAAGGCGTTGTTTGCGTATACAAACTAAACCCAAATACAATAATTGCTCCGCCTAATAGCATGTACAAACTTCTTTGTGCTGACGAAATACCTAATGCTACTTTGTTGGCAGTAAACATGGTTGTTGTAAAAGAAGCTGCTGCTAAAATTCCCCAAAATAATCCGTTTGCCCAATCTATTGATGGGTCGTTAAAGTTAATTTTAAAAATATTGATAGCTAAAGCTGTTCCAATTAAAACGATAATTACTGCAATTGTTTTTTGTAGAGATGGTGCTTTTTTATCTAGAAACCATTCTAATAATACGCCCATCCAAACCGTCTGCATTAATAATACAATTCCAATGGAAACGGGAATGTATTTAACGGCTAAATAGTAAAACACACTTGTCATGCCTAATGAAGTTCCAGCTAACATTAAGTTAAAAATGTTTTTTGGAGTTGCTTTTACAGCGGTGTTTTTGTTTTTTGTTCTTTGGAATAAATTAATCATTAAAATACCTATAATTCCATAGATGAATTGAGACGAGGTTACTTCAGCTGTTGTGAAATTTTCTTGGTAGGCTAATTTCACAAAAGTAGCTAACATTCCATAGCTTGTAGCTCCTAAAGCAACTAAAAAAACTCCTTTAATTATAATATTGTTTGACATCTACTGATTTTTAGGGGCGCTAAGATAGGGAAAAAGAAAAAAGGGTATAGATAAAAGAAAAAAGATTTTTTGGATGGTTTAATTTTAGTAAGAATTTAACAGCATACCCTTAAATAAAAATTAAAAATAGGAGTTATATTATTTTAATCCCATTTTTATGAAACATTTTTTACTATTGATTGCGGTTTGTTTTTTATGTTGTAATAATGCAGAAAACACAACGGAACCTCTAGAAGATTATTCAAAATTTCACAATGAATCGTTTGCATATTGTAAAAATAATGGATTTAATGAAGATTATTATTTTTTGGTTGATTTAAGTGTTCATTCAGGTAAAAATCGATTCTTCATTTATGATTTTAAAACAAAAAAAATTATTGATAAAAATTTAGTAACCCACGGTAGCTGCGATCAATTTGAAGAAAATCCAGCTAAATGGGAAAAAGTAAAATTCGATAGTAGAGTAAATAGTCATTGCTCCATGAAAGGCAAATATAAAATAGGTAATCGCGATTATAGTTCTTTGGGAATCAACGTAAAGTACTGGTTGCATGGACTAGAATCAACCAATAAAAGCGCTGAAAAAAGGGTAGTGGTTTTGCATTCTTGGAATGCTGTTAAAAATAAAGAAGTCTATCCAAAATATGCGCCATTGAGTTGGGGTTGTCCTGCAGTTTCTAATGAATTTATGGAAAAATTAGACATTCGTTTACAAGATTCAGAAAAACCTGTTTTGCTATGGATTTTGGAATGAATTACTCAACATCTTCCGACAAATCTTTTAAATGCACTCTAAGTGCGTTTACTGAAATACTAATTTCCCAAAATGAAATACCTAATGAAATTAATAAACAAAGTAAACTTGAACCAAAAACATAAATTCCTATAGTCTCTTGACTAACATACAAAAGCAACATGGCAAAAACGGATAAGAACAAGCACATTACGCCAAAAAGTTGCATGTAACGAATTAAGGTTAATCGTAAGTTTAAGTTTTTAATTTCAAGTAAAATACTTTTGTTGTGATTGTCTTCGTAGTTTTTCTTTAAGCTACGCACAATTTGCGCAATAGTTAAAAAACGATTGGTATAGGCAAGCAAAATAAGTGATGTTGCTGAGAATAGTAATGCTGGAGTTTCAAGAGAAAGTGTCATATAAAAGAATTTATCAAATATAAAAAAATCCTGACAGGTTTCAAAAACCTATCAGGATTAAATTAGATTCTGAAAAAAGTTCAGAATGACAATTTGGATTACTTTAAAGTTTCAAAATTACGTTTAACAAAAGCTGTTAACTCTTCACCTTTAAGTAAACCTTGTGAGATTTTTGCTAAATCTAAAGCTTGTTTTACTAAGTCTTTTTGAGCGTCTTCTGTACTATTTAAAATAGTAGTAGCTAATTCTGAATTCGTGTTTACTACTAAATTATACATGTCTGGAAAGTTGCCCATACCAAACATTCCACCTCCGCCAGTGGCACTCATTTCTTTCATTCTTCGCATGAATTCAGGTTGGGTGATAATGAATGGCGCTGATTTGCTATCTAAATTTTCTAGTTGAACCGTATAGTTTTCTTTTGGAACAACGGTTTCAACGGTTGCTTTTAGCTTTTCTTTTTCGTCTTCCGTTAATTTAGAAATCGTTTCTTCGTCTTTCTGAATTAATTTATCAATATGATCCGCATCTACACGTGCTAAACTTAGGTTTTCATTGTCAGCTTCTAATTTTTGAATTAAATGCGATACAATAGGCGAATCTAACAATACTACTTGGTATCCTTTTTCTTTGGCAATATCAATGTAACTGTGCTGTGCCTCTTTATTTGAAGCGTATAAAACAACTAATTTTCCGTTTTTATCGGTTTGATTCGATGCAAGAGCTTCTTTTAATTCTGCTAATGTATAATATTGGTCTTCTGTTGTTGGATACAATACGAAATCACCTGCTTTTTCATAGAATTTTGGTTCCGAAAGCATTCCGTATTCCAATACAATTTTAATATCATTCCATTTTTGTTCGAAATCTTCACGGTTTTCGTTGAATAACGATTTCAATTTATCGGCTACTTTACGAGTAATATAATTTGAAATTTTCTTCACATTTCCGTCGGCTTGTAAATACGAACGCGACACGTTTAATGGAATGTCTGGTGAATCAATTACCCCTTTTAACATCCCTAAAAACTCAGGTACAATCCCTTCGACATTGTCAGTTACATACACCTGGTTTTGGTATAATTGAATTTTATCTTTTTGTAATTGTAAGTCAGACGACATTTTTGGGAAATACAAAATACCAGTCAAGTTGAACGGATAATCTACATTTAAGTGAATGTTGAACAAAGGTTCTTCAAATTGCATTGGATACAATTCGTGATAGAATTTTTTGTAATCTTCATCTGTTAAATCCACTGGTTGTTTGGTCCATGCTGGATTTGGATTGTTGATGATGTTGTCAACTTCTTTGTATTCTGTTTTATAATCTTCAGGTGCATCTTCTGGTTTTGGAAGTGCTTCTTGTTTGGTTCCAAATTTAATTGGAATAGGCATGAATTTGTTATACTTCGTCAACAATTCACGGATTTTGAATTCTTCTAAAAATTCTAACGAATCTTCAGCAATGTGTAAGATGATTTCCGAACCTCTATCGGTTTTATCGTGAGGAACTAACGAAAATTCCGGACTTCCGTCACATGTCCAATGTGCTGCTGGTTCGTCTTTGAATGATTTGGTAATAATTTCTACTTTTTCAGCTACCATAAAAGCAGAGTAGAAACCTAATCCAAAATGACCAATTACTCCTGAATCTTTGGCAG
>JBIKZB010000072.1:0-7793 GCA_044354955.1 Flavobacterium sp.
TGGTGAAACATGTATAAAAGCAACATCTAATTTTACAACATTTTTACGAAACAATAAAGGCAATTCACTTAAAAAAACGGGTGTATAAGAACCATTTCCGGCCTTTAATGTATGACGAACATTGGCTCCAATAAAAAAAGAGTTTACATGAAAGCTATCCGCTAATGCAGGATTTGCATAGGGCGCATCACCTTCTGTATGTAAATGACATATTTCTACATCTCTAAGTTCAGAAGCTCTATCTGTTAAAGCCTTTGTTAATATTGTTGGCGTGGCCGCAGCAGCCTGAACATATACCCTATCACCACTTTTTACTACTTGTACAGCTTCCGCTGCAGTTACATATTTTCCCATACCTAATGAAATTTATAGTGCAAATTTATGTTGTAATTTAATAATAAAATATGACATTTCTCATTTTAAAGTCGGAAGTTAGAAGTTCGAATTTCCATGGAAAAATGTAACATTTAAAATTAAAGTTGTTCTTGAATTGAAATTGGTCTTGAATTCGTATTTTTGTCGCGAAATTTTGTATTATGATTGTACTTAAAACCCTTGAAGAAATAGAATTGATGCGCGAAAGTGCTTTAATTGTTTCTAAAACCCTTGGAATGATTGCAAAGGAAATCAAACCAGGCGTAACTACTTTACATTTAGATAAACTAGCGGAAGATTTTATTCGTTCGCACGGAGCCGAACCTGCATTTTTAGGAATGTATGGATTTCCAAACTCGCTTTGTATGAGTCCAAATACTCAAGTAGTACACGGTATTCCAAACAATGTTCCGTTGCAAGAGGGTGATATAATTTCGGTAGATTGTGGTGCTTATAAAAATGGTTTTTATGGCGATCATGCCTATACTTTTGAAGTAGGTGAAGTTGCAGCAGAAACAAAAAAATTATTACAAATTACCAAAGAATCTTTATACGTTGGTATTCGTGAAACTAAAGTGGGTAATCGTGTAGAAGATATTGGACATGCCATTCAGCAATATTGCGAAAGTAATGGTTATGGGGTAGTTCGTGAATTATGTGGACACGGTTTAGGTCGAAAAATGCACGAAGACCCAGAAGTTCCCAATTATGGGAAACGAGGTCGTGGAAAAAAATTGGTTAACGGAATGGTCATCGCAATCGAACCGATGATAAATATGGGAACCAAAAACATCAAACAACATAAAGACGGTTGGACAATTACTACTGCCGACGGAAAACCAAGTGCCCACTTTGAGCATGATGTAGCGATTGTAAACGGCAAACCAGAGTTGTTATCCACTTTTGCTTACATTTATGAAGCATTAGGAATTGTGAGCAATGAAGAAGATGGATTGAGACAAAAACCATTAGTATTATAAACAAATGCATTTGACAGATGAATTGTAAAACTTGTAATTTTCAACTTGATGATAACGCAAAATTTTGTTCAAATTGTGGAGCTAAGATAGTTGATGACAGACTTTCTTTAAAAGGAACATGGGAAGAATTTATTGGCCCATTTTTTAGTTGGGATAATAATTTTTGGAGAACTTTCTTTGGTTTGTTTAAAAATCCCAAAGATGTATTAGAAGCCTATATTTCTGGCGCCAGAAAAAAATATTTCCAGCCTTTTTCATATATAATTTTATATGCTACAATAGCTGTTTTTTTCTATAAATTTTTTCCAATGGAAATAATAATGGATTATTCAGAAGGTTTTACAAAAGACTATAATTCAACAAATCCCTCAAGTAATGTCCCTAAAATAGACATGAAAAGTTATATGGAAACACTTATGAGTTATTACAACTTTTTTGTGTTATTGTTAATACCTATATATGCGCTGACTAGTTATATTATATTCAACAAAAGAGGTCATAATTTCTTCGAACATTTGGTATTTAATAGTTACTTACAAACAAACTTAGGTTTTATATCATTAGTATTACAAGTTATATTAGTAAATATGTTGGGAATGAGTTTTGGCACTTATTCTATGCTATTTTTGTTTTTATTCATATTTTTTACACTTTACGCTTTTAAAGAATTATATAATCAAAATTTAAAACAAAGCATTGCTTCTGGAATCAAATATCTATTACTTTTCTTTGGATTATATATAGCTATAATGATTGGGTTTTCATTCATATTTTTTTTCATAGCGTACGATATATTTTAATGAAATGAAAAAACTTTTTAAACTTATATTAAACACCATTCCTCGTCCGATATTAATTAGATTAAGCATTGTGGTGCGTCCTATTTTGGCTTTTTTATTAAAAGGAAGTCGTTTTACAGATCCAATTGACGGAAAAAGCTTTCGTATGTTTTTACCCTATGGATACGGAACACAACGAAATAATGTATTATCACCGAGTACGCTTTCTTTAGAAAGACACCGCTTATTATGGTTGTATTTACAAAATGAAACCGATTTTTTTACAGCTCCAAAAAAAGTATTACACTTTGCGCCAGAGCAAGAGTTTTACAAACGATTTAAAAAACAATCGAATTTAGATTATACGACTACCGATTTGTTTTCGCCTTTAGCAGATGTAAAAGCAGATATTTGTAATTTACCTTTTGAAGATAATTCGTACGATATAATTTTGTGTAATCACGTTTTGGAACATATCCCAGATGACACGAAAGCCATGCAAGAATTATATCGTGTTTTAAAACCGGGCGGAATGGGAATTTTTCAAATCCCACAAGATTTGTCGCGTGAAGTTACTTTTTCTGACGATTCTATTACCGATGAAAAAGAACGCGCAAAAATCTTCGGACAATACGACCACGTTAGAGTTTACGGAAGAGATTACTTTGACAAACTAAGAAGCATTGGTTTTAAAGTTGAAGAAGTAGATTACACCAAAACAATTGCTCCTGAATTAGTAGAAAAATATTGTTTAGCAAAAGGAGAAATTATTCCGGTTTGTTATAAATAAATTTTATTTAGATGCTGAAATTAATTTAGCATGACAAAATGAAAGGAAATCATTTGGCTCATAAATAAAAAAATCCCGCAATCATTACAATTGCGGGATTTTGAATTTAATAAAAACCTATTTATTCTTCAGGCATTAATATACCAATCACTTTATCTTTCGCTAAATATTTCTTTGCTACTTCATGAAGATCTTTTACTGTTAATGCGTTTAATTTAGTCTCGAAATCAAAAATTTCTTCTGGATTAACTTCATCTGTATATTGACGTTTTAAAACTGCCATCCAGTATCTGTTTTCTTTCAAACTTTCTTTGAATTCTAATCTTGAAGCTTCTTTAAATTTATCCAAATCTTTTTGTTCTGGACCATTTGCAACCATTTTGTTCAATTCTCTTAAAGCTGATTCTGTAAGTTTTTCAGCATTTTCAGGACCACAAGGGAAAGAAATAGAGAAATTATAACTTCCGTAAGGTACTTTATTCATACTTCCTCTAGCACCTACTCCATACACGCCACTTTCGTTTTCTCTTAATTCTTCTACTAATTTTATAGTCAATACTTCTCCTAATGCTTTAAATGCAAACGCTTCTTTAGCATCGTATTTCGTATCTCCATAAATCATAATATTTACAGTACTCTTAGGATCTTTCCCTTTATTGATTACTTTTTTGTGTGAACCTTTCAACATTCTATATCCTAAATCCTTAGGTGTTTCCTTGGTGTTTTTATCTGAAGGCAATGAAGCAATATATTTCGCTGCAAAAGCCTCTAACTGAGCTTCATCGAAATTTCCAACAAAATAAAAATTGAAATCAGCTGCATTTGCAAAACGCTCTTTGTATTTTTTATAAGCTAATTCATAATCTGCTTTATCAAAATCCTCTTCTTTAGGAAATCCTTTATATCTTGGATTTTCTTTATTCAAATACGTGTAAAATTCATTTGAGAAATAAGTAGCAGGTTGCGACATCATGTTTGACATGAATCCTTTTTGCTTAGAAATAAATCCACTAAACGCTTCTTTATCTAAATTCAAATCCGTAAAATAAGCATACGTCATTTGGAATAAATATTCTAAATCTTTTGGAGTTGTAGAACCATTTAATCCTTCAAAAATACCACCAACATAAGGATTAACTCTTGCCATTTTTCCTGTCATAAATTTATTAATGTCGTTTTTAGACATTCCAGAAAATCCAGCTTCTGTTAATCCGCCCATTGCTAATGAAACTTTAGCCATTTCATCGTTTGTAAACAAATTAGAACCTCCAAAACTAACCGCTTCAAACATTACTTGGTCGTTTTTAAAATCGGTCTTTTTATATACTACAGTTGCTCCGTTTGAAAGTTTTAAAGTTGTAGTTCCTAATTTTGCATTACTTTGTTTTGATACAACACTTCCTTCTTTTACAGGATTTCTTAATAAACTTTCAGAAACTTTTGTTTCAGTGTAAGCCGTTAATTCGTTTTTATTAACTGTCAACGAATTTAAAACATCTTGTTCTGTTGGTTTTACCAATCCGTCTTTTTCTGGACCCGTTAAAATTACAACTCGGTTGTCTTCTTTTAGATATTTTGCAATTAATCCGTTTGTATCTTCCACACTAACTAAAGGCAACATTTTTTTGAATACATCAAATGTCCATTCGATACTAGGAATTGGCTCTTTTTCAAGGAAATTTGCCTGATATTCTGAAACATAATTCTCAGATTCATTTTTTTCTCTCTCGTTGTATTGTCTTTCCATTTGAGATAAAAATTCGGCTTTTGCTCTATCTAATTCACCTTGCGTAAATCCAAATTGTCTAACTCTTTCGTTTTCTCTTACTAATACTTTTAATGCCTCAATTTGTTTGTCTTGCGCCACCATAGCAAAAGACTGAAAAGCTTCTTTTGTTCTAGCATAAGTACTACCATGATACGTATACCCAAAGTTAAAAGGAGGATTTGGACTGTTTTGTAATTCTTCCAATCTATTATTTAACATCGTAGAAAAAAGTCCTTTAGCAAGATATTCTTTAAAATCAGCTAGAGTAACTACATCTTTTGGTTGTTCATAATCTTTATACAACAATTGAACTTGCGAAAAAGCCGCTTCTTTATCAGATTCTACAGAAACAAAAGTTTCTTTGTGATTTGGCACATCATATATTTTACGCTCTTTTTCGTTTTTAGGATTTATATATTTACCAAAATGAGCAATGATTTTCTTTTCCATTTCAGCAACATCAATATCTCCAACAACAATTACAGCCATTAAATTAGGACGATACCAATCTTTATAGAAACTCGTTAATTTATCATACGTGAAGTTTTCTAGAATTTCTTTTTGACCAATAGGAAGACGTTTTGCATATAACGAATTATACATCATTTTAGGCATAAAACGACCCATCATTCTTGTATCAGCTCCTAAGCCTAAACGGTATTCTTCTAAAACAACACCTCTTTCTTTATCAATTTCTTCTGGAGTTAACGTCGTATTGAAAGCCCAATCTTCGATAATTTGGAATCCTTTTTCTACTTTTTCTTTATCATCTGAAGGAATTGGTAAAAAGTAAACTGTTTCATCAAAACTAGTGTAGGCGTTCAAGTGTTGACCAAATTTAACTCCAATACTTTGAAGATAATTTACTAATTCATTTTTAGGAAATCTTTTTGTTCCATTGAAACACATGTGCTCCATGAAATGCGCTAATCCTTGTTGTGCATCTGTTTCTTGAATAGAACCTGCATTAACCACTAAGCGCAAATCTACTTTATCTTCAGGTTTTGCATTTTTACGGATGTAGTAGGTTAATCCGTTTGATAATTTTCCAATTTTAACATTTGGGTCTGTTGGAATTGGATCTTCAAGCTTTAAGTCCTGCGCAAAAAGAACGGCCGGAACAAATAGCAATAAAGAAAGGGAAAATTGTAATTTCTTCATAAAATTTGATTTTGTTTGGATAAAATTATATCTATAACTACAAAATCAAAAATTTATTATACAACATTTAACAATTAAATACTTGTTTAGAATCACTCTTTAATCAATGCTTTGAAATTCTCTGTGGTAAATTGTTGCATTTTATTATGCGCATCTACATATAACAACATGACGTACAAATCGTTATGATTTTGTAAGAATAATTTACTTTCTTCTAAACTCATTAACATAAAAGCAGTGGCATAACCGTCTGAAATTGCTGAAGATTTTGATAAAACCGTTGCGCTTAACACATTATTTTTTTGTGCTAACCCTGTTTTTGGATTGATGATGTGTACGAATTTTTTACCCGTTTTTTCATCAATCATTACTTTGCGATAATTTCCTGAAGTTGCCATTCCTAAGTTTTCTAAATTTACTTTGGCAATTAAAGTACGTTCTTCTGGTTTTTGAAGCGGGTCATCAATTCCTACTACCCAATTTTTATTTTCAATCGTATTTTTACCTAAAGCGAATAATTCACCACCTATTTCTACAATGGCATTTTCAATCCCTTTCGATTTTAAATAATTTACGACCACATCAACCGAATAACCTTGTGCAATCGCATTAAAATCAATGAAAGTTTCTTTATGCCTTTTTGATATTGTTCTATCAGAATTCAAAGCAATTTTATCAAAACCTACAAATTGCAACAAACTATCGATTTGTTTTTGAGAAAGATTTTCTTGATTTTTATTTGGTCCAAAACCATATGCGTTTACTAAAATACCAATTGTTGGATCAAATAAACCGTTTGTTTCTTTATAAATTTGATTTGAAAGTTGAAACGTTTCTGTAAAAAAATCATCTACTACAACCGTTGAATCACCAGCATTAATTTTAGAGATTTTAGAATCTGGTCGATACGTAGAAAGCGATAGATCAAAAGCAATTAACAAAGAATCAATTTGATTTTTAGTTACTTTTTCTTCAGATGCAGTATATTTTACAGAATACGTACTTCCTTGTGCTTCGCCTTGAATGGTGAAAAAATCATTAGTTTTATCACATGAAATAAATAAAACTGCAACAATTAGAAAACTACAAAATCTCTTTAATTCCTTCATAATTTAAAATATAATCTTGATTTTTTAAAACAGGCTTTTCGAAATCTTCTGCATTAGCAAAACCAACTCCTGCATACAACACCTTAGCTTTTTTTCCTTTGGCGTGATTGATGAAGGTTTCCATAAACAACAAATCGTATTCGGCAGGATTATCAGGATACGTAACCGCTTGTACCATTACAAAATGCAAGGTATTGGTAGGTTTATCTACACAAACAAATTGCGGATGTTTTTTTAGTTGACTGTTAATGGCAATGAACTCAAATCCTTGTTTTTCGAGTTCTTTTCCCACGTGATTCATGGCCAAATGATGTAAGTCTTGTTGTGATAATGCTTCCATAAGGCAAAGGTAGTTATTCTATTTGAATACATAAAAAAACCGACTCATTTCTGAATCGGTTTTAGTATTTAAAATTTGGATTAACCTCCAAAGTCGTCAAATCTAATGTTTTCTGGATCTAAACCGAAGTCTTCACCCATTTTTTGAACCGCTTTGTTCATCATTGGTGGTCCACAGAAATACAATTCAATATCTTCTGGATTATCGTGTTTTGATAAATAATTATCAATTACCACATTGTGAATGAATCCTACGAATCCATCACCATCTCCGTCGATTCCTTCTTTCACTTTCCAATTATCTTCTGGTTGTGGTTCTGATAAAGCCAAATAGAATTTAAAGTTTGGAAAATCTTTCTCTAACGCTCTAAAATGGTCTGTGTAGAACAATTCACGTTTAGAACGACCTCCGTACCAATACGTAACTTTTCTTCCTGTTTTAACTGTACGGAATAAGTGGTACAAGTGCGAACGCATTGGCGCCATACCAGC
>JBIKZB010000073.1:0-7662 GCA_044354955.1 Flavobacterium sp.
GAGCCCCTACATATTTATATCTCTTATCGAGATGAAAAGTAAAAAGTAAACGAGAAATATATTGCACAAATGTACCTAATCCAAAAGATAAAGCTACAGATAATAAAATACTGTATACAATTTCAGCTGCCTTTTCAGTATTAATATAGCTGCTCAATTCACTAAAATCACCATCGAAAACATATACCTTATAAATAGCTAAAACAACAGACGCTCCTAATAAAGAAAAAATAACAGAAACCGTAGTAGATGTTGGTAATCCTAATGTATTAAATACATCTAATAACAACACATCTGTAATCATTACCGCTAAAAAGATGATAATTACATCGTTGAAACTAAACATACTTGGCGTAAAAATTCCATTTCGGGCAATTTCCATCATCCCGTTTGAGTATAAAGCTCCAACTGCAACTCCTAGACTCGCTACAATCATAATTGTCTTGAACGAAACCGCTTTTGATCCAATTGCAGAGTTTAAAAAATTAACTGCGTCATTACTAACCCCTACCATCAAATCAGTGATAGCAAGTATAGCTAAAGCAATTAACATTATAATATAAATCTGTTCCATTTGTATAATTTAATAATATGCAAAAGTCTTTCAAGAATTCTGTTTTAATGTTAACTTAATGTTATCAATTTAAAAAATGAAGGTTTAAATCTAGAAAAAACAATGCTATAAATTTACAATTAAAATATTTCAATAAGTACATATTGTTAAAACAACAACTTATGTTAAAAATCTGAATTTTTAGTTTCTTTTTTACGTTTCAATTCAAAATAATGCAACAAAAAAATAAAGCATAAAAAATAAGGTTTTTAAGTTTTTTTTAGGCTTAAAAGATTCTCTGAATATCTTTGCAAAAAATTAAATATGACAACAATAGAAATAGAAAATTATTTTGAAACGATAAAAAAATTAATCTTAGAATATTCTCCTAAATTTATTATCGCAATTGTTATTCTTTTAATTGGACTTTGGGGAAGCAGTTTTATTACCAAAACCGCCAAAAAGATAATGTTGAAACGAAAAATTGAACTAACCCTTTCAACTTTTATTGGAAATGTGATTTTTTGGACACTCCGAATTCTATTATTTGTCACCGTAATTTCAAAACTTGGCATTGAAACTTCTGCCTTTGTAACTATTTTAGGTGCCGCAGGTTTAGCTATTGGTCTTTCATTACAAGGCTCATTATCAAACTTTGCTGGTGGTATTCTAATTATTTTATTTAAGCCTTTTAGATTAGGTGATTTTATTGAAGCACAAGGCGTTCTTGGAACTGTAAAAGATATAAAAATATTTTCTACCGTTGTTACATCTCCGGATAACAAACAAATTGTGATACCAAATGCTGCGTTATCAAACGGCGTTATTACTAATCATACTGTTAACGGAATAAGAAGAGTGGATTTAATAATTTCTGTAGATTATAAAACAGATTTGCAATTAGCAAAAATAACCTTAGAGACCATCTTAGAAACAATCCCTGAAGTTTTACAAGAACCAGTGGCTATGATATTTATAAACAATTTAGGCACAAGTTCTATTGATTTTGCCGTTAGACCATACACTAAGAACGAAAATTTCTGGAAAGTTAAATCAGATGTTTTAGAAAAAACTAAAATAGCTTTTGACAAGGTGGGCATCGAAATACCATATCCGCATCAAGTGGAAATTCACAAAGAATAATTTTATTTTGTTAAGACAAAATCTTTCAAGTAAAAAGGCTCAAAATAAGCGACATCAACAAAATTATTTTCTTGATATTTCTCAAAAGACAACTGACTCATTTCTTTTGCAGATGGAAATACTATAGCTGAGTGAAATATAAATTTAGAATCTGTCAAAGTATTTTTGAATTTTTCAATTCCATCACCAACTAAATGTATTGTGTCTGAAATTTCCTGATAGGATGTCTCGTCAATTATTTCTGCCTGTGTAGATCTAATTTGTTGGTGATTTTTATCATAAAATGCTGAAAAAACTTCCATTCTACGTGCGTCAATCATCGGAATGATAATTCCATCTTCAATTTGAATTTGTTTTGCTAAAAGTTGAAGTGTGTCAATCGCAATCATTGGAATATTCAACGCATAACAAAATCCTTTTGCTGAAGAAACACCAATACGCAAACCCGTATAAGAACCTGGTCCTTGGCTAACAGCAACAGCATTCAAATCAGAAAATTGCAATTGATTTTCTGAAAGTAGTTCTGCTATAAAAACGTGTAACTTTTCGGCATGAGAAAAATTCTGCTCTGCAATTTCTCTAAAAGCTATTGTTTTTCCTTCTTTAGCTATTGCAACCGAACAATTTTTTGTAGCAGTTTCTATATTTAGAATAATTGGCATAATAACATTTTTGAAGTGCAAAGTTAAGAAGATAATTAGGTAAAAAAAATAAGACGCTATTTCTAGCGTCTTATTTACCCAAATAACTAATAAGAAATCTATTTCTTACTTTCTTTTTTATCTTTTTCTGTTTCTACACGAACTTTATCATTTGAAACTAAATCTTTAGAAACCGTTGTATAAGGTCCAATTATAATTTCTTCACCTGGTTTTAGTCCCGAAATAATTTCAATATTAGAATCGTCTTGAATTCCGGTTTTTACAACTCTTAATTTAGCTTTATCGCCCACTTTCACAAAAACACACTCGTATTTTTTATCACTTTTAGGCGCAGTTCCTTTTTTCTCTTGCTCTTCTTTTTCTAATTCTGCTACAATATCCTTTTTCACAGAAGTAGTATCGTCTTTGATTACAACTGAACTAATTGGCACTGCAATAATTTTTTCTTTTCTTTCTGTAATAATATCAACGGTAGCGGTCATTCCTGGTCTGAATGGAGAATAGCTTTCAGGTTTCCCATTTAACAAATCTTGATATGATTCTTTTAAAATTCTAACTTTAACTTTAAAATTAGTTACTTGATCAGCGGTCAATGCTGCACTAGCCGAATTTGAAATACTAGTAACAATTCCTTTAAATTCTCTTTTTAAATAAGCATCAACTTCAATATTTGCAGAATCCCCAATATTTATTTTTACAATATCATTTTCATTTACATCTACTTCTACTTCCATGTTATTTAAGTTCGCAATTCTAAGAATTTCCGTTCCTGTCATTTGCTGTGTTCCTAAAACACGTTCCCCTAATTCAATATTCAACATAGAAATAGTACCGTCAGCAGGTGCATAAATAGTAGTTCTCCCTAAATTATCTTTAGCTTCAGTTACTGTTGCAGAAGCACTTTGTACTTGATAATAAGCCGATTGTTTGTTCGCTACAGCTACTTCATAAGCAGAAACCAATCTATCCCATTCTGATTTTGAAATAATTCCTTTTTCAAATAATTTTTTATTTCTGTCGTAATTTGCTTTTGCTTCTTTTACTTGGGCATCAGCTTGACTTAAGCCTGCTTTAGTAGTTGACATAGATGCTACCGAACGATTTACACCTGATTCATATAAATCTGGATTTATACGTACCAGTAAATCTCCTTTTTTAACCTGTTGACCTTCTTTTACAGGTAACGCGATAACTTCTCCAGAAACTTCTGACGAAATTTTCACTTCGATTTCTGGTTGAATTTTACCTGTTGCTGATACCGTTTCAATAATTGTAGTTTGTGCCACTTTTGACAATTCTACAATTTTAGAATCATCATTATTTCCGATAACACCTCCTTTTTTTAGTCCAACTAATAGTAAGATTAATCCGATGGCACTTCCTATTAAAATGTATATGGTTTTCTTTGACATGACTTAGTATTTATGTTTTATTATTGTTTTTTAATTAATGGTATTCCGAAATAAAATTCTAAAATTTTGGTTCTAAAAATATAATCATATTTAGTTCTTAACACTTCAGATTGTGCGTTTACATACAATGTTTGAGCTTGATTAAAATCAAAAACATTTATTAATCCAACTTCATATCTTGCTTTAGCATATTCAAAAGATAATTTTCTGGCTGATAGTGTTGTTTCAGCTGCTTCATAACTTTCTTTTGCTGAATTTGCATCACTGTAAGCAGTAAAAACAATTCTTTCAACATCTAAATTTTGTTGTTCTAAATTTAATTTAGCTCTTTCCAATGCAACTTTACTTCTTTGAACATTGTTTCTAGTGGCAAATCCATTAAAGATTGGAATAGTTAATTGTAACCCAAAATTTTGTCCTTTATTGTTACTAAATTGATCAATAATTGAATCTGGATTTCCTAAAATTGGTAAGAAATTTTGTTGAAGTACGGCTTGATTTGTTCCGTCAACATAACCAATTACAGATGTTGGATTATTAATATCTGGTTGAAAACCAACAATTTTATCACTATAAGCCGCTCTTGTACTAAAACTATAAAAACCTGAAATTGTAGGTTGATAAGCTCCCTTAGCGATTGATACATCTTTTTGAGCTAATTCTAGATTTGACTGTGCAATTTTAATCTCTGTTCTAGTTTCTTTTGCTTTTTGCATAATATCTTGAGACGATTGCAATAATATTTCTGAATTGAAAGATGGGATTTGATTATCATCTATATCAAAATTAACAAAATCTTCTAGTCTTAACAATTGAGCAAGACTTAATTTTGATATTAACAATGCATTTTCAGCAGCAATTACTCTTTGGTTATCAGAGGCAACAGTTGCTTTAATATCTAATAAATCACCATTTGGAACTACACCCGCTTCAACTAATTCTTGTGTTCTTTCTAACTGTTTTACATCGTATGCTTTTTGTTGAACTTGAACTTTTAAATTTTCTTTGTTAAACAAAATCTGCAAGTAAGCATTCGCTACATTTAAAGCAATATCTTCTTGCATTTTAGTTATTTGATACTGATTTGCAATAATCTGTAAATTTGATTTACGTAATTGCAATTGATTTCTTAACCCATTATAAATATCAATACCCACATTTAAGCCAGCAGAGGTAAATTGCGTAGTTTGATTTTCTAACAATCCCGTTGTGATATTTTGATTCAAACCAATATTCCAAGAGTGAGATGCATTACCATTTATACTAGGTAAAAATGCGCCAACTGCATCTTTTCGATTAATATTAGCATTTTTTAAATCCAATTCAGACTGCTTAATGGATATATTATTTTGAATGGCATAATCTACACATTCTTCTAAAGTCCATTTCTTATCTTGTGCCGAAAGTTGAAAGCCAACTAGCAATAGAAAAAGAATTATTTTTTTTGTTATCATTTTATGTCCTTTACTTCTCATTTCTTATAAGACCTTCATTTTACATTTTTGTTACAGATATCAATTAAAATTTTACTTTTACAATAAAAAAAAGAACCTTTATATTGCACAATGAAAACAATTATCGCTTTTGCACTTCTTGCTTGCACCCTACTTATATCAGTATCTTGTGGAACAACCAATAAAATTGAAGCCTTAAAACCTGCCCCTTCAAATAATGCTGCCGTAGTATATAAAAACAAAATATCGTTTGTAGCAATGCCCATTGAAATTTCTTTAAAAGAAATTGAAAGCCAATTAAATAAAAATTTAACGGGTTTAATTTACAACGATTCGATTTTAAGCGATGACAAAACCGAAATGAAAATTTGGAAAACGGCACCCATAAAACTAGCTGAAAAAAACGGTAATATTATTTCTGTTATTCCACTAAAAATTTGGGCAAAATTTAAATATGGTACTGATTTTTTAGGGTTAAATGATACCCGAGAGATAAATCTAAACGGAACAATCACACTAAATAGTGTTACTAATTTATCCAACTGGAAATTAACAACTACTTCAAAAATTGAAGATTTTGAATGGAGCGAAAGTCCAAACATCCTTGTTGCTGGAAAAAAAGTTCCAATTACATACATAATCAATCCCACTTTAAGCATTTTTAAATCTAAAATTGCCAAAAAAATAGATGATGCAATTAATGCTACTTGTGATTTTAAACCGCAAGTTTTATCTGTTTTAGAAAAACTGAGCACTCCTTTTTTAACTAGCGAGCAATATGAAACTTGGTTTAAAATGGTTCCGATTGAACTTTACGTTACAGAAGCTAAACTAGGAAAAACAAAAATCACCATGAATATGGGATTAAAATGCAATATGCAAACAATGGTTGGTCAAGAACCAAAAAATAATTTTGATGCTGCTAAAATTATTTTAAAACCAATAGCATCCATCCCAAACAAAACAACGGTTTCAGTAGTTGCGGTATCTACTTATGAAAGTGCTAGCAAAATCGTAACCAAAAACTTTCAAGGGCAAGAATTTGCTGCTGGTAGTAGAAAAATTATAGTTCAAAAAGTAAATTTATGGCAAAAAGATGGAAAAATGATTATTGCTTTAGATATTATTGGCAGCATAAATGGAACCATATATTTGTCTGGAATTCCAAATTACAATGCAATAACTAAAGAAATTTACTTTGAACAAATGGATTATGTTTTAAATACAAAAAACATATTAATGAAATCGGCAAATTGGTTAATGCAGGGTACCATTTTGAAAAAAATTCAAGAAAGTTGTCGCTATTCAATACAAGGAAATTTAGAAGAAGGGAAAAAAAGCATGAATCCTTATTTATCTAATTACTCCCCAATGAAAGGTGTTTCTGTAAATGGAACTTTAAATGATTTTGAATTTGAAAAAGTAGAAATAACAGACAAAGCAATTATTGCATTTATAACTACTTCAGGAAAAATGAATATTACAGTTGATGGAATGGAATAATTTTCAAATTAAAATTCTAACTGTTTTTAGACGATAGTTTTATTATATCTACACAAAAGAAAATTACTCTACTTTCTTTTTTCCGTATTTTAAACGATAAATTGCATAACCTAAAACCCCAACTAAAATGTAGGGAATTGCCATTAAATAAACAATCCCATCATTTACAGCTTCTGCTTTTACACCACCTCCTTCACTTTCAAGTGCAGCACGACACATAGCGCATTGGGATTGAGTCGAAAGAGAAAAGAAAAAAGAGAAAAGAAAAAAGAAAAATATTTTCATCTTACAACCTCTTTGTTCTATTTTCTTTGTTCTATTTTCTTTAGTGTGCATAATAAGGAGAAATCATAATATAAACAACAACACCCGTAATGGCAACATATAACCAAATTGGAAATGTAATTTTTGCTAATTTTTTATGCTTGTCAAATTTTTCAGCCCACGCTTTAACATATGTTGTTAAAACTAAAGGGATGATTATAATAGAACATAAAATGTGTGTGATTAAAATAAAATAATACAAATACTTAATAACACCTTCACCACCAAATTTTGTAGAATCTGATGTCATATGATACGCCACATACATTGCCAAAAATGAAACAGAACAAGCAATTGCTAATTTCATTAAATTTTCGTGCAATTTTCTATTTCCGTTTTTAATTGCAACAACAGCTGCTATTAGTAAAAAAGCAGTTGCTCCATTAATTGAGGCATAAATTGGAGGTAAAACATATAGAGGTTGGACATCAAAACCCAATCTTCTAAGATTTACACCAAATAACAAAGCTACTACCAAAGGGATAGCAATTGATAATACGACAATTAATTTATTAAATTTTGTTTCTTTATTTGTTTCCATTTTATTCAACTAATAATTTTTTTATATCTTCTTTAATCGCTTCTACTCCTTTAGGATCTAATCCGTCGTA
>JBIKZB010000293.1:0-7623 GCA_044354955.1 Flavobacterium sp.
TGTGTCCTACAATAACATTTTCTTTTAATCCTTCTAAGGTATCAATTTTACCTGCTACAGCAGCTTCGTTTAATACTTTAGTTGTTTCCTGGAACGATGCCGCAGAAATAAATGATTTCGTTTGTAACGATGCTCTCGTAATACCTTGTAGTACTGGAGTAGCAGTTGCTGTAATAACATCACGAGCTTCTACTAAGTTTTTATCATTACGTTTTAATAACGAATTTTCATCTCTTAACTGACGTGGAGAAATAATTTGACCTGGTTTTAAATTTTCAGAGTCACCCGCTTCTTCCACAACTTTCATTCCATATAACTTATCGTTTTCTACAAGGAAATCTCTTGTGTGCGCTAATTGATCTTCCAAGAACAATGTATCTCCTGGATCAACAATTCTTACTTTACGCATCATCTGACGAATAACCACTTCAAAGTGTTTATCGTTGATTTTTACCCCTTGTAAACGGTAAACTTCTTGAATTTCATTTACTAAATACTGTTGAACAGCAGATGGCCCTTGAATTCTTAAAATATCTTCTGGAGTAATTGCTCCATCAGAAAGTGGTGTTCCCGCTTTTACGTAATCGTTTTCTTGAACTAAAATTTGGTTCGAAAGTTTTACTAAGTATTTCTTCACTTCACCAAATTTAGATTCGATAGCGATTTCGCGGTTACCTCTCTTAATTTTTCCAAATGTTACAACACCATCAATTTCAGAAACTACAGCTGGATTTGAAGGATTACGAGCTTCTAACAACTCTGTAATTCTAGGTAAACCTCCTGTAATATCACTTGATTTAGATGAACGACGAGGAATTTTAACAAGAATCTTACCTGCTTTAATTTTCTCACCATCATCTACCATAAGGTGTGCCCCAACTGGTAAGTTATACGAACGAATTAATTCACCATCTTTACCATAAATCAATAAAGTAGGAACTAATTTTTTATTTCTACCTTCAGAAATTACTTTTTCTTGGAAACCTGTTTGCTCATCGATTTCAACTAAGAACGATTGTCCTTGTTCTAAATCTTCATAAGCAATTTTTCCTGTAAATTCAGAAACAATTACTCCATTATATGGATCCCATTTACAGATAGTAGTACCTTTTTCAACAACGTCTCCGTCTTTAACAAAAATACTAGAACCGTAAGGAATATAGTGTGTATTTAATAAAATACCTGTTTTAGCATCTACTAATTTTAACTCAGTAGAACGAGAAATTACGATATCAACTGTATTTCCTTCAGCATCTTCACCTTTTACAGTTTTTAAATCTTCGATTTCTAACTTACCTGCAAAACGAGTCACAATGCTAGATTCTTCAGAGATTCCTCCAGCTACCCCTCCAACGTGGAACGTACGAAGTGTTAACTGTGTACCTGGCTCACCAATTGATTGCGCTGCAATAACTCCAACGGCTTCACCTTTCTGAGTCATTTTACCAGTTGCTAAGTTTCTTCCATAACATTTTGCACAAATACCTTTTGTAGCTTCACATGTTAATGGAGAACGTACTTCAACTCTTTCAATTGGAGATGCTTCAATTTTCTTAACGATTGCTTCTGTAATTTGTTCTCCTGCATGAATTAAAATTTCATTATCAAGAGGATTAACTACATTTTGTAACGCAACACGTCCTAAAATTCTTTCTCCTAAAGTTTCAACAATTTCTTCATTTTTCTTTAAAGCAGAAACTACAATACCTCTTAACGTACCACAATCTACAGAGTTTACAATAACATCTTGCGATACATCATGTAATCTACGAGTTAAGTAACCAGCATCAGCAGTTTTAAGAGCCGTATCTGCAAGACCTTTACGCGCACCGTGAGTAGAAATGAAGTACTCAAGAATCGAAAGACCTTCTTTAAAGTTAGAAAGAATTGGATTTTCAATAATTTCACCACCACCAGCAGTTGATTTTTTAGGCTTAGCCATCAAACCTCGCATACCAGTTAACTGACGAATCTGTTCTTTAGAACCCCTTGCTCCAGAGTCAAGCATCATGTATACCGAGTTGAAACCTTGTTGGTCTTCACGGATATTTTTCATTGCTAATTCTGTTAATTGAGCATTCGCAGAAGTCCAGATATCAATAACTTGGTTGTAACGTTCGTTATTGGTAATAAGACCCATACTATAGTTCATTGAAATTCCATCAACTTGCTCACGAGCATCAGCGATTAACTGCGTTTTTTGTTCTGGAATTCTAATATCTCCTAATGAGAAAGATAATCCTCCACGGAATGCGAACTTATACCCCATATCTTTCATGTTATCCAAGAAAGCTGCTGTTGTAGGAACGTCAGTCACCGCTAAGATTTTACCAATAATATCACGAAGTGATTTCTTAGTTAATACCTCATTAATATATCCTGCAGCTTCAGGTACTACTTCGTTAAATAATACTCTACCTGCTGTAGTTTGAATAATTTTATAAACTAATTCACCTTCTTCATTAAAATCTCTTGCTCTAATTCTCACTCTAGCATTTAATTCTAATTTTCCTTCATTCAAAGCAATATTTACTTCTTCAGCAGAATAGAAAGTTAAACCTTCTCCTAAAATTTTCATTTCTGGAGTAGACAAACGCTCTTTGGTCATATAATAAAGACCAAGTACCATGTCTTGAGAAGGTACTGTAATTGGAGCACCATTTGCCGGATTCAAGATATTGTGAGAAGCCAACATTAATAATTGTGCCTCTAAAATAGCTTCTGGTCCTAATGGTAAGTGAACCGCCATCTGGTCACCATCGAAATCGGCGTTGAATGCCGTACATACTAATGGGTGTAACTGGATTGCTTTTCCTTCAATTAACTTAGGTTGGAAGGCTTGAATACCTAATCTGTGTAACGTAGGAGCACGGTTTAGCAATACTGGGTGACCTTTAATTACATTTTCAAGGATATCCCATACAACTGGCTCTTTTTTGTCTATAATTTTCTTAGCCGACTTAACTGTTTTAACAATTCCTCTTTCGATTAACTTACGAATAACGAATGGCTTGTATAGTTCAGCAGCCATATCTTTTGGCAAACCACATTCAAACAATTTCATTTCTGGTCCAACGACGATTACTGAACGAGCAGAATAATCTACACGTTTTCCTAATAAGTTTTGACGGAAACGACCTTGTTTACCTTTTAACGAATCTGATAAAGATTTTAATGGTCTGTTTGATTCTGTTTTAACTGCAGAAGCTTTACGAGTGTTATCAAATAATGAATCTACAGATTCTTGTAACATACGTTTTTCGTTTCTTAAGATTACTTCTGGAGCTTTAATTTCCATTAATCTTTTTAAACGGTTGTTACGGATGATAACTCTTCTGTATAAATCATTTAAATCTGAAGTTGCAAAACGACCTCCATCAAGTGGCACTAACGGACGTAATTCTGGTGGGATAACTGGAATTACTTTTAAAATCATCCATTCTGGACGGTTTTCTCTGTTTAAGTTAGACTCACGGAATGATTCTACAACATTTAAACGTTTTAATGCTTCTGTTTTACGTTGTTTAGATGTTTCGTTATTAGCAGCGTGACGTAAACTATAAGAAAGTTCATCTAAGTCTGTACGAGCTAATAAATCCATAATACATTCAGCACCCATTTTAGCGATGAATTTATTAGGATCGTTGTCATCTAAATATTGATTTTCCATTGGAAGTGTATCTAAAATATTTAAATACTCTTCTTCTGTAAGGAAATCTAATCTTTGTAATGATTCGCCATCAGCATTTTTAGCAATACCTGCTTGAATTACTACGTATCTTTCGTAGTAAATAATCATATCTAATTTCTTAGATGGTAAACCTAAAATATAACCAATTTTGTTTGGTAACGAACGGAAATACCAGATATGAGCAATTGGCACAACAAGGTTGATGTGTCCTACTCTATCTCTACGTACTTTTTTCTCCGTTACTTCAACACCACATCGGTCACAAACGATTCCTTTGTAGCGAATTCTTTTATATTTTCCACAAGCACATTCATAATCTTTTACTGGACCGAAAATACGCTCACAGAAAAGACCATCTCTTTCTGGTTTGTGGGTACGATAGTTGATAGTTTCTGGTTTTAAAACCTCACCTCTAGATTCTCCTAAAATAGATTCTGGAGAAGCTAATCCTATCGTGATTTTGTTAAACCTTTTGATTTGGTTTTTATCTTTATTATTTCTATTATTCATCATAGTTTTTACTATTGATTTACTTGCAATTAAAAATTGATTTTGAACAGCTGTAGATCTACTACTTTTCTGTTGACTCGAATTACTTCTCTAAACTTCAAACCTAAAATTTTGAAGTGCTAATTATTATAATAGACGTAATAAATTTCGTCTGTACAATAAAAAATCGGAACGGTTTACGGTTATAAATCCTTAAAAACTTTTTTAAATACAATTATTAATAGAGACGCGATTAATCACGTCTCTACAATAATTATTTATTTTATTCTTCTAATCTGATATCTAATCCAAGACCTTTTAATTCATGCATTAATACATTGAATGATTCAGGTAATCCTGGTTCTGGCATAGTTTCACCTTTTACGATAGCTTCGTAAGTTTTAGCTCTACCAATTACGTCATCCGACTTAACAGTTAAGATTTCTCTTAAAGTACTTGATGCACCGTATGCTTCAAGTGCCCAAACCTCCATCTCTCCAAAACGCTGACCTCCAAATTGAGCCTTACCTCCTAATGGTTGTTGCGTAATTAACGAGTATGGACCAATAGAACGTGCGTGCATTTTATCATCTACCATGTGTCCTAATTTCAACATGTAAATTACACCCACAGTTGCACGTTGGTGGAAACGCTCTCCAGTTCCTCCATCATACAAATACGTATGACCGAATCTTGGAATTCCAGCTTCGTCTGTAAATTCATTAATTTGATCTAAAGTAGCACCGTCAAAAATTGGAGTAGCAAATTTCTTGTTCAATTTTTGTCCAGCCCAACCAAGAACTGTTTCATAAATCTGTCCGATGTTCATACGAGATGGTACCCCAAGTGGATTCAATACGATATCTACTGGTGTTCCGTCTTCTAAGAATGGCATATCTTCATGACGAACGATTTTAGCAACAATACCTTTGTTACCGTGACGTCCTGCCATTTTATCCCCTACTTTTAATTTACGTTTCTTAGCGATGTAAACTTTAGCAAGTTTTAAAATTCCAGAAGGTAATTCATCTCCAACAGTAATTGTAAATTTCTCTCTTCTTAACCAACCTTGTAAATCGTTTAATTTGATTTTGTAGTTGTGAATTAAGTCGTTCACCATTGCATTGGTATGCTCATCTGTTGTCCATTGACCTTTAGTTAAGTGAGCAAAATCTTCTACACCTTGTAACATCTTTTTAGTGAATTTTTTACCTTTTGGTAATACTTCTTCACCTAAATCGTTCATTACACCTTGAGAAGTTTTACCATCGATGATAACAAATAATTTTTCAATTAATTTGTCTTTCAAGTCAGTATACTTAACTTCAAATTCAACTTCTAATTTATCAACGTCTTCTTTATCTTTAGAACGTTTTCTCTTATCTTTTACTGCTTTCGCAAATAATTTTTTATCTAAAACCACACCGTGTAAAGATGGAGACGCTTTTAATGAAGCATCTTTTACATCACCTGCTTTATCCCCGAAGATAGCTCTTAAAAGTTTTTCTTCTGGAGTAGGATCTGATTCTCCTTTTGGTGTAATTTTTCCGATTAGAATATCGCCAGGTTTAACCTCTGCACCAATTCTAATCATACCGTTTTCATCTAAATCTTTAGTAGCTTCTTCAGAAACGTTTGGAATATCATTAGTTAATTCTTCGTTACCTAATTTAGTATCACGAACTTCTAATGTATAATCATCAATATGTAATGATGTAAAAATATCATCACGTACTACTTTTTCAGAAATTACGATTGCATCCTCGAAGTTGTACCCTTTCCATGGCATGAACGCCACTTTCAAGTTTCTTCCGATTGCTAATTCTCCGTTTTGCGTAGCATAACCTTCACATAATACTTGCCCTTTTGAAACTCTGTCCCCTTTTCTTACGATAGGTTTAAGGTTGATACAAGTACTTTGGTTGGTTTTTCTATATTTGATTAATTGATACGTTTTATCATCTGAATCAAAACTTACCATACGTTCTTCTTCAGTTCTGTCGTATTTGATAGTAATCATATTAGCATCAACATACTCAACAGTTCCGTTTCCTTCCGCATTGATTAATACTCTTGAATCAGAAGCAACTTGTCTTTCTAAACCAGTACCTACGATTGGAGCTTCAGGACGTAATAATGGAACGGCCTGACGCATCATGTTAGATCCCATCAACGCACGGTTCGCATCATCATGCTCTAAGAAAGGAATCAATGAAGCTGAAATCGAAGCAATTTGATTTGGAGCAACGTCTGTATAATGAACAGCAGTTGGAGCAACCACAGGGAAATCTCCTTCTTCACGCGCAATAACATTCGTAGCAGTAATTTTACCATTAGCATCCATTTCAATGTTTGCCTGAGCAATCATTTTACCTTCTTCTTCCTCTGCACTTAAGTACACAGGAGTTGACTCTAAATCTACAACACCATTAGTTACTTTACGGTATGGAGTTTCGATGAATCCCATTCCGTTAACTTTAGCATATACTCCTAAAGATGAAATCAAACCAATGTTTGGTCCCTCTGGTGTTTCAATTGGACAAAGTCTTCCGTAGTGCGTATAGTGAACGTCACGAACCTCGAAACCAGCTCTTTCTCTAGATAAACCTCCAGGACCAAGGGCAGATAAACGACGTTTGTGTGTAATCTCTGCTAATGGATTTGTTTGATCCATGAACTGAGATAACTGGTTAGTTCCAAAGAATGAATTAATTACCGATGATAATGTTTTTGCATTAATCAAATCGATAGGTGTAAACACCTCGTTATCACGAACGTTCATTCTTTCACGGATAGTTCTAGCCATACGAGCTAAACCTACTCCGAACTGAGCTGATAATTGCTCACCAACTGTTCTTACACGACGGTTTGATAAGTGATCAATATCATCAATCTCTGCTTTAGAGTTGATCAATTCGATCAAATATTTAACGATTGTAATAATATCTTCTTTCGTTAAAACTTGTTTTTCCATTGGAATATCAAGGTTTAACTTTTTGTTCATTCTGTAACGACCTACTTCACCTAAGTTATAACGTTGGTCAGAGAAGAATAATTTATCTATAATACCACGAGCCGTTTCCTCATCAGGCGGTTCCGCGTTACGTAATTGTCTGTAAATATGTTCAACAGCCTCTTTTTCAGAGTTTGTTGGGTCTTTTTGTAACGTATTGTGAATAATTGTGTAATCAGCCGCGTTGTTATCCTCTTTATGTAAAAGGATAGTTTTTACGTCTGCTTCAATTATTTCTTCGATATTATCTTTATCAAGGATTGTATCACGATCTAAGATAATTTCGTTACGCTCAATAGAAACCACTTCACCAGTATCTTCATCAACGAAGTCTTCATGCCATGTATTTAATACACGTGCAGCAAGTCTTCTTCCAGCATATTTCTTGATACCCGTTTTAGATACTTTAATTTCTTCAGCTAAGTCGAAA
>JBIKZB010000074.1:0-7554 GCA_044354955.1 Flavobacterium sp.
TAAGGTTTTAATGCTTCAAAAGTGGCCACAAAATTTTGAACATCTGTAGTGATTTTGTCACCTGAATAAATACCCGTTAAAATTCCGATTAAGGTAATTCCGATTTGAACCGTTGATAAAAATTCGTTGGGCGAATTGGCTAAATCTAAGGCTGCTTTAGCATTTTTGTTCCCTTTTTTAGCGGCTGTCTCTAAACGGTTTTTACGTGCTGAAATCAATGCGATTTCCGACATAGAGAAAACACCGTTTAAAAGAATTAGAAAAAGAATGATTAAAATTTCCATAGTTAAAATTATAAAAAAAGAGCTAAAATCCCAAATTACGGAAATAGCTCCTTTTCTGTGTGCAAATATCGAAAAAAAAATCGAAAGCCCGAAATTTATCTCAAAGGCTTATTTTTAGATTAAAATGTATCTAAAACTGAACTTAATCTTTCAGTTACTTCATCAATAGCACCAATACCATCCACTGCATGAAATTTGTGTTGCGATTTGTAATAATCCATTAGAGGCGCCGTTTTTTCGTTGTATTCTTGGTAACGATTTCTGATTTTTTCTTCATCTTGATCGTCAGGTCTTCCTGAAGTTTTTCCTCTTTCTAACAAACGTTGCACTAAGATTTCATCATTCGCTTCCAAAGCAACTGTAGCTGTAATTTCTTGATTTTTACCTTCTAAAAACTTATCTAAAGCTTCGGCTTGAGCAATAGTTCTTGGAAAACCATCAAATAAAAAACCTGCTGCTTGTGGATTTTTATCTACTTCGCTTTGCAACATTTTAATAGTTACTTCATCAGGTACTAAATCTCCTTTATCCATAAAAGTTTTAGCTAATCTTCCTAAATCAGTATCATTTTTAATATTAAATCTAAAAATATCTCCAGTAGATAAATGTACTAAATTGTATTTGTGTTTTAAAAAATCGGCTTGCGTTCCTTTCCCTGCTCCTGGCTTACCAAATAATACGATATTGATCATTGTTTTAGTTGTGTTTAAAAATTTTGGTCTTTATTCTATTTTCTTTGTTCTGTCTTCTTTACTCAGATAATTGGTATACGTCTTTCAAATTTCTTCCTAATCCATCATAGTCTAAACCATATCCTACAATAAAATTGTTTGGAATTCGAATCCCAACATAATCTAATTTGATGTCTTTTTTATAGGCTTCTGGCTTTAAAAATAAAGTTGCAATTTTAAAATGTTTCACGTTGTGTTGTTTTAAAATTGCTTTTAATTCTTCAATCGTATTTCCTGTATCTACAATATCTTCCACAATAATTACAGAACGACCTTCAAGATTTTGGTTTACTCCTATTAATTGTTTCACTTCGTTTGTAGTTTGCGTTCCTTCATACGAAGCCATTTTTACGAATGAAACTTCGCAATTGTGACTGTATTTTTTTAGCAAATCGGCCACAACCATAAAAGAGCCATTCAAAACTCCAATAAAAACAGGCACATCATCGCAAAAATCGTCTTCAATTTGTTTAGCCATGTTTTCTATGGCGAAGTTAATTTCTTCTCCCGAAATAAAAACTTCAAATTTTTTATCGTGTAGTTGTATCACTTTGGTTAGATTTAGAAATAAACAACAAATTTAAGAAAGTCAAACGAATAGCTGTAAAGTATTTTATTTTTTTTGCAAATTTGATATATTTACCAAATGAAAACTGATTTAGTAAATAAGATTAATCAAAGTACTGCTCACCGAAAAAGTCGTGTTTATTTGAGTAATTATATAATTCGCCACGAAGAATTACTAAACGAATTCATATCAATTGCATTTGACATACAAAATGAAAATCACGTAAAAGCTTTTTGGAGCTTAGAATTCGTTTGCGAAAAAAAATTAAAACTATTCACTCCCTATCTTGATTTATTTTGCGAGGTATTATCTAAAATAAAAGACGATTCTGCCGTTAGACCCGCTACTAAAATTTGTATGTTTCTAGCAAAAAGTAATCATCGAAAAAATGGCATTTCATTATCGCAAGAACAAGAACACCATTTAATAGAAGCGCTTATTGACCGCTTGATTCAAGACGAAAAAGTAGCATCAAAAGTATATGCTATGAAAGCACTTTTTGTATTAGGAAAGAAATACGATTGGGTTCACGAAGAATTAAAAACCATCATCGAAGAAGATTATTCGAATCATACCGCAGCTTACCAAGCGGCCACTCGAAATCTTTTGAAAAAACTCAACAAGTAACAAATTGTTAATTATCAATTGTTAATTATCAATTGTCTGAGTATCTTTGCGACACAAACAACAACTACACCAAATGAATTATTTTTCTTCTGATTTTAAATTAGGAATTTTAGGAGGAGGTCAATTAGGAAAAATGCTTTTGACCGAAACACGAAAATTCGATATTCAAACTTTAGTTTTAGAACCTAGCGAAGAAGCTCCCGCACGATACAGTTGCAACGGATTTTACAAAGGCAGTTTAATGGATTTTGACACCGTTTACCAATTTGGTAAAATGGTCGATTTACTTACCATCGAAATTGAAAATGTAAATCTAGACGCTCTAGATAAATTGGAAGAAGAAGGATTACCGATTTACCCTTCACCAAAAACCTTACGTTTGATTCAAAACAAAGGAAAACAAAAAGATTATTACGTTTCAAACGATATTCCCACTTCGCCACACCAACGATTTGTTGATTTAAACGATTTGAGAAATGCGTTAGCGAAAGACGAATTAAAATTTCCATTCGTTTGGAAATGTGCGCAGTTTGGTTACGACGGAAATGGCGTTAAAATTTGTCGCTCTGCATTAGACTTGGTAAAATTACCAGATGTAGAATGTATCGCAGAAGAAATGGTTCCGTTTAAAAATGAGTTAGCTGTTATTGTAGCTCGTTCTGTTTCTGGAGAAGTAAAAACCTATCCCGTAGTAGAAATGGAATTTCATCCCGAAGCGAATCAAGTGGAATATGTAATTTGTCCGGCTCGAATTGATGAAAAAGTAGCACAAAAAGCTACAGAAGTTGCTTTAAAAGTTTCAGAAGCTTTCAATCACGTTGGATTATTAGCGGTAGAAATGTTCCAAACGGTAGACGATGAGATTTTAGTAAACGAAGTTGCTCCTCGCCCACATAATTCGGGACATTATTCGATTGAAGCGAGTTATACTTCACAATTCGAAAACCATTTACGTGCGATTTTAAACTTACCTTTAGGAAATACCGATAGCAAAGTTGCCGGAATTATGGTAAATTTGGTAGGTGAAGAAGGGTATTCTGGACAAGTAGTTTACGAAAACATAGAGAAAATCATGGCAATTGATGGCGTAACACCACATATTTACGGAAAAAGAGAAACAAGACCTTTCCGAAAAATGGGACATGTTACAATTGTTAATGAAGATATGACGGAAGCAAGAAAAATTGCAGAGGAAGTGAAGAATTCTATAAGAGTAATCAGTGTTCAGTCACAGTAATCAGTCGAAGTTGGTAGTTTTGAAAACTAAATTAACTTGAAACCTTAAACTTGAAACCTTAAACTTGAAACAAAAAACAAATGAGCAAAGTAGCAATAATAATGGGAAGCATTTCGGATATGCCGGTAATGCAAGAAGCCATCGACATATTAAAAGGATTTGATATCGAAACCGAAGTAGATATTGTTTCGGCACACAGAACACCTGAAAAATTATTTGATTTCAGTAAAAACGCACACGAAAGAGGTATTTCAGTAATTATTGCTGGTGCTGGTGGTGCAGCCCATTTACCTGGAATGGTTGCTTCTATGTCGCCACTTCCTGTAATTGGAGTTCCTGTAAAATCGAGTAATTCTATTGATGGATGGGATTCGGTTTTATCGATTTTACAAATGCCTGGAGGTGTTCCTGTGGCAACTGTTGCGTTAAACGGTGCTAAAAATGCTGGAATCTTAGCCGCACAAATTATCGGAAGCTCTGACAAATGTGTGTTAGACAAAATCATAGCTTATAAAGAAGGTTTGAAACAAGCGGTTTTAAAAGCTTCGGAAGGATTAAAATAAATAGAAAATCCCGAGTTATTGCTAACTCGGGATTTCTAATCACAATTAAGTGACAACTATAAAAAAATTCTACTCTCTCTCTGTTTGGGACAAAAAGGATGTTTCGACATCATTTCATCGACAAAATTATACACTTTATCGATAAAAACAAATTTTTATGACACTTTTTTTAAAAAAATTTACAACAAAGCACAACACAGTCCCGTTTAGTAAGATTAATCTTTCAGATTATAAAGAAGCTTTCGAAAAAACCATCGAACTTGCTCGTAATGAAATTGATAGCATCGTAAACAATCCTGAAAAACCAACTTTTTCAAACACAATTGAAGCCTTGGATTATTCAGGTGAGCAATTAGATCGATTGTCTTCTATATTCTTTAATTTGAATTCGGCTGAAACTTGCGATGAAATGCAAAAAATCGCACAAGAAGTTTCACCATTACTAACAGCCTTTAGCAACGATATCGCTTTGAATGAAAATTTGTTCAAACGTGTAAAAGCCGTTTATGATCAAAGAGACACATTGACATTAACGACTGAACAAGCAACATTATTAGACAAAAAATTCAAAGGATTTTCTAGAAATGGAGCCTTACTGAATGAAGAAGACAAATTAAAATTACGCGAAATTGATACCGAATTAGCCAAAGTCAAACTGACTTTCGGTGAAAATGTTTTGGCGGAAACCAATAATTATCAATTACATATTACCAATGAAGCCGATTTAAAAGGTTTACCTGATGGCACTAAAGAAATGGCGACGAGTTTGGCAAAATCAAAAAATTTGGAAGGTTGGGTTTTTACTTTAGATTTCCCAAGTTATTTACCTTTTGTAACCTACGTTGAAAATCGTGAATTACGAAAAGAAATCGCTATTGCTGCTGGAAAAAAATCGTTTCAAAATAACGAATTCGACAATCAAGAAAATGTAAAACGAATTGTTGAATTGCGTCATAAACGCGCAAACTTGTTAGGTTATGAATCGCATTCGCATTTTGTTTTAGAAGAACGAATGGCGCAAAATCCATACAACGTACAATCGTTTTTGAATGATTTGTTGGAAAAAGCAAAACCTGCTGCTCAAAAAGAATTTACTGAATTAACTGCTTTTGCAAAAGAATTAGACGGAATTGACCAACTAGAAAAATGGGATGGCGCGTATTATTCCGAAAAATTAAAACAAAAATTATTCAGTTTGGATGATGAGTTGTTGAAACCGTATTTCAAATTGGAAAATGTGTTAAACGGAGCATTCACTATCGCTGAAAAGTTATTCGGAATAACCTTCAAAGAAGTTTTTGATATTGATAAGTATCATGAAGACGTGCAAACTTTTGAAGTGTTGGATTTCGAAGGAAATTTGGTTGCTATTTTCTATTCAGATTTCTTTCCGAGAAAAGGAAAACGAAACGGTGCTTGGATGACATCCTACAAACCCCAATATATAAAGGACGGAATTAATGAACGACCACATGTTTCTATCGTTTGTAATTTCACACCGCCAACCGAAACAAAACCTTCTTTATTAACTTTTAACGAAGTAACGACATTGTTTCATGAGTTTGGACACGCGTTGCATGGCATGTTAGCGAATACAACTTATCCAAGTTTATCGGGAACATCTGTTTATTGGGATTTTGTGGAATTACCAAGTCAAGTAATGGAAAACTGGTGTTACGAACCCGAAGCATTAGCTTTGTTTGCCAAACATTACGAAACGGGAGAAATCATTCCGCAGACATATGTAGAAAAAATCAAAGAAAGCGCGAGTTTCTTAGAAGGAATGGCAACGTTAAGACAATTAAGTTTTGGAATATTAGACATGACCTATCACGGAAAATCGCAAATAATCGAAGATGTGAAAGCATTCGAAAAACAAGCAATGGAAGGCACAAGTTTATATCCAGATGTAGCCGAAAATTGTATGAGTACTTCGTTTTCACATATTTTTCAAGGTGGTTATTCTTCGGGATATTACAGCTATAAATGGGCAGAAGTTTTAGATGCTGATGCGTTTGCGTATTTCCAAGAAAAAGGCATTTTCAATAAAGAAGTTGCAACGAAATTCAAAGACAACGTTCTTTCAAAAGGCGGCACCGAATTACCAATGGAATTGTATAAAAAATTCAGAGGTCAGGAACCGAAAGTGGAGGCGTTGTTGAAGAGAGCAGGGCTTTTATAAAATACAAACTCCGGCAGAATTCAGAACTCTGTCGGAGTTATTTAAAATCTACTTCAAAAACGCTCTAAAATTTTCCTTATTCACCACCAAAAAACTTGGATTATAAGCCTCCGAAAATGATTTTGGTAATTTCGCTTTTTTAGTGGTAGCCCATTTGAATTCAAAAGCATTTATATTATCTGCATTGACTTCGATATAATCAATTTCTTGTTGGGTTGTAGTTCTCCAAAAATAAGACTTAGCTATACTTTGTGTATAAGACAATTGCTTCATTCGTTCGGAAACTAAAAAATTTTCCCACAAAGCTCCTTTGTCTTGTCTAAATTCCAAAGCATTGAAATTACCAATTATCGTATTCAGCACACCATTATCGTAAAAGTATATTTTTTTATTGGCTTTAATTTCGTTTCGAATATTCTTTGAAAAACTTGTCAAACGGAAAATTACAAAACTTTTTTCTAACAAATCGATGTAATTATTTACGGTGTTTTTATCTACTCCAACCAATTGCGCAATTTCATTATAACTTACTTCACTTCCTACTTGCATGGCGAGAGCGCGTAAAATTTTCTCTAAAACTTCTGATTTTCTAATACCTGCCAAAGCTAAAATATCTTTGTACAAATAACTCGAAACCAAGTTTTTCAAGATTTCGTATTCATTACCAAAATTATTAATTACATCTGGATACATTCCGTACAATAATCGAATTTCAAGTTGTTGTTGAGCTTTCATGTAACCTACATTATTTTCAAATTCCTTCCATGAAACGGGAAACATATGAAATTCGAATTTTCTACCTGTTAGAGGTTCTTGCGTAACATTATTTATATCTAAAGAAGAAGATCCACTAACGATAACTTGTACATCTTTTAGTTGATCTACCATAATTTTCAACTTCAAGCCAATATTAGGAATGCGTTGCACCTCATCAACAAAAACATATTTATGATTTCCAATAATACTTTTCAAAATTTCTGTGTTAGCATTAGCTAAAGTTTCGGTTACAGTATTATCATCCCCATCCAAAAACAAATACTCTTTATCTTTCAAAATGGAATTGATTAAAGTTGTTTTCCCTACTTGTCTTGGACCAATTAACACAATCACTTTTCCTTTGTGCAATTTTGCTTCCAAATTAGCTGCTAAATCTCTAAAAATCATATCTTAAATTTTAAACAAATTTATATATTTTATTTCTATTCACCAAATTTATATATTTTTTGGTGATTATATTCACCAAATTTATATATTTTTCGGTGATTATATTCACCAATATCAAACTTTTCACAATTTGAAAAAACAAACTTTCATTTTTTTTTGAAACTTTAAAAACTTTATTGTACATTTGTCTCATGGAAA
>JBIKZB010000075.1:0-7550 GCA_044354955.1 Flavobacterium sp.
ACAAAAGTATTGAGTATTAAGACTATAGAAACCCTTGCAGCAATGTGAGGGTTTTTCTTTTTCAAACTATTTTTCAACAATTTAACAACAACTTGAAAATTTTGGCGTTAAATTTGTATATCATCATTCATCAAAATAAATCATCATGTTAAAACGTTTTTTTATGTTATGTTCGGGCGTAGATTCCGACGTAATTAATGGTTGTTCTAATGTCGAGCAAAACAAATATGCCGGAATTGGAGCTACCGTTTTCTTCACCGCCGTAATGGCTTTTATTGCAAGTGCTTATGCGCTTTTTACCGTTTTCGATAATGCATTTATTGCCACAGCTTTCGGGTTAGTTTGGGGTTTACTAATTTTTAATTTGGATCGATTTATTGTTTCTACCATTAAAAAAAGAGATAGCTTTTTAGACGAATTTATTCAGGCAACTCCACGAATTGCTTTGGCGATTATTATTGCTATCGTAATTTCAAAGCCTTTGGAAATTAAAATCTTTGAAAAAGAAATCAATACCGTTTTACTAAAAGAAAAAAATGAAATGATGTTGGCCAACAAAAAACAAGTAGCTAATTATTTTCAATCGGATTTAGATAAAAACAAAGCGCAAATTGATAGTTTGAAATCGGATATTATTAAAAAAGAAAAAGAAGTGAACGATTTATATTCGGTTTACATCACCGAAGCTGAAGGAACTGCTGGGACTAAAAAGTTAGGCAAAGGTCCGGTTTATAAAGAAAAACGTGAAAAACACGATGCTTCTATGCAAGACTTAGCCACTTTAAAAGCTGCAAACCAAGCAAAAATTACCGATTTAGAAGCGAAAGCCAAAACTTTACAAACCGATTTAGACAAAAAAGTCACCGAAACCCAACCCATTATTGAAGGTTTCGACGGCTTAATGGCGCGAATTAACGCCTTGAATAAATTACCTTTCTTACCTTCGTTTTTCATTATGCTGTTGTTTTTAGCAATTGAAACTTCACCAATTATCGCCAAATTATTATCACCAAAAAGTGAATACGATTTTAAACAAGAAGATAATGAAATGGGCATAAAAAACATGCTAGCTCAAAACCGTTACCAAAGCGAATTACAAAAACAAACCGATGCCGAAATTTACGATAAGGTATATGCCGATATCAAAGAAGATAAAGAACTGTACAACTACAAAAAGAAAAGTGCTATGGAATCGCTAAAACTCCAAGCCGATGGATTTGTTGAGAAGCAGAGAAAGTCAATGTAGCACTTAGTCGCTAAGATTCTGAAATAAAGTATGAAAAAGCCGATAAAATTAAATTTATCGGCTTTACTTTTATAAAACTTTGTGGGCTTTACGTCTTTGTATAAATCTTACAAAAACTTCAAAATCTCCGACTTTAATCGGTCATATTCACCTTGAAGGATTAATCCGTTATCCAATAATTTTTTATAATTCTGAAGTTTCGCAAACAACTCGTCTTGTGATAATTGCGCTAACCCTTTTTCTTCTGAAATTGGAGCTTCTACTTCCGTGTCACGAATTACATCGTTTGACATTGGCATTAACTCTGCAAAATGAGTTACCTCTTCTGTTTGCATTTCCTCAACAACTTCTTGAACTGGCATTTCCGCTTTAACTTCTTCAACAACTGGAGTAGCTGCTTTTGGGTTTTTCAATAAATCCAATTGCTCTTTAGCGTAAGTATATAATTTTCTTGCCTGATTTTTTGGTAAATAATCAACCGTTTGTGTTAAATCGGAATTAGTTGTAAAAGTAAAATCAGCGCCTAAAATACCTTCTTTTACAAATGAACCTGAAATATCATCCCAATCGTAATCAATGAATTCCATTGATAATCCTAAGTTTTTAGGCTTACACAAAATGATACGTTTGTTGGTTACCACAATGCTATCTGGAAAAATAGTTACCGCTGGTTTTTTTTGAACGGCAATGTAGCCTACTTCTTCATTGGACATTAAAAGATTCTCTAATTTAGCTGTGATTTTCTCAATAGCTTTTGGATCTTGATCTTCGTTTAATATTTTTTTTAAGTTGTCTATCATGATAGTTACTTTGAATTTCTTTTAATAGCACAAAAGTAATGCCTAATTTTCTAATTCTTGAATTTCTTGTTGTACTTTTTTCGTTAAACTTTTGAAAACAAGTTCGTAAGAATGATTAATCAATTCGCACATCATTTTATCGGAAACATCGCCATGAAAACGAATGGTATTCCAATGTACTTTACTCATATGATAACCAGGTTCGATGGCTTCATATTCCGCTCTAAGTTCTAAAGCACGTTCTGGATCACATTTTAAATTTAACGATGGTGTTCCTTTTTCCCATTCGGATAACGATGTTAAACAAAACATTTTTCCACCCATTTTAAACACCAAAGTGTCTTCATCAAATGGAAAATGTTCGGTAACGCCTTTTTTAGATTGACAGAATTCGTATAATTGCTGAATATCCATTTTCGTAATTACTTTTCAATTTTATATAAAATCGGTTTACTCGGACTTGCATCATTTTCAAACGAAGCAAACTGTAAATTCAAAATATAACTTCCATCTTTTACAGCATCATTTACGTAAATCATTTCAGTAATTGTACAATTAAAACGAGCATCTTCATTTACGTTATTGACATCTTTTACATTCCAAAAGGCTTTATGCGCTAATAATTTTCCTTCATCGTGTTCTTTGTCTACACTAGGCAAATCGATTAGCAAATGTTGAATGCCTTTTTCTCTGATAAAAATGGCTGCAGCTTCTTCTAAATAGGGCGGATTCGTATTGGAATAATTTAAATGTTTTTTGCTTTCTGGATTTGGCAATGTCCTGATGATGATGGCTTCTGTTGAGACCTTGCAATGCAACGTCTCTTCTATTTGTTCTTTTGTTATAATTAAATCTTCTCCAATCACTTTTGGTTCCACCGAAATCAATTCCGCAGTAAAGAAAAACTGTTTCAAACATTGATTTATCGAATAAAAATCACGGGTAATATGACCTAAACATTCAGTATGCGTTCCGTGTGCGTGCGGATTGAAGAAAATATTATTAAAATTCGTAGAAGATTTTCCTTCCGAAACTTTGCCAATCCAATCACCCATAGTTACAGGTGCAATCTCGGGCGTGTTTTGATACCAAGCAATTGGATTTTGTTCGTTGTTTGTTAGAGGAATCGAAATATCAAGAGGATTTGATAAGTCGATTTGTAGGTTATTTATTGTTGCTTTCATATTTTTAACCGCAAAGAGCGCAAGGATTTACGCAAGGTTCGCTAAGTTTACTTTTTATTTTTATTTAGTTCGTATAGAGTTAGAGGTTATTTACAACTCTTTTTACTCCATTTTTGATAAGAGAAACATTGAAATTTATTAGTAAGCCTAACTTACAATTTGTTAATTTTAAATAAGTCAATAATTGAGCGAAATGAACATCATTCAATGCTTCTACCGATTTAATTTCAATTATTAATTTGTTTTCAACTATTATATCAATTCTGTAACCTACATCGAGTTTTACTTCTTCATAAATTAAGGGTAAAGGCTTTTGTTTTTCAACATTTAATCCTGTCTTCCTTAATTCGTAATACAAACATTCTTCGTAAGCACTTTCCAGCAAACCTGGACCCAAACTTTGATGCACTTTCAAAGCACAATCAAATACAATTCTTGATAATTCATTTTCTGTCATAATTATTTATTTTGGCGTGTATAATTTAAATTGTTGCGTCCTTTGCGAAAAACTTTGCGCTCTTTGCGGTAAACTACTCCAAATTTAATAAAAACAAATTGGAAGTAGTTAAAGAATTAATAAATTCACCTCAATTAATTGTATTTAAATTTATAATTAATTAATTTTAAAGTATTCTTTGCATCTAAAAGAAACTTAAAATGAAAAATTATTTTGTTATCATAGTGCTTTTATCAAATGTTTGTTCTTTTGCACAAATAAAAACAGACTCTATTCAACCAATTCTACAACCGATTAAAATGAATAGTAATCTGAATACAACTTATTCTTTTTTATCTTTTAATCAACTAAATTTTTACACAAAAAACGACTTTTCTATTTACAATAGAGCTACGATGATGAATGATAATTTTTCAGTTTACAAAGGTCAATTTGAGTATAAAAATTCAATTTTCATTCCTGAAAATACAATCTATAATTCTAAAATCGACTCATTTAATCCAAATGGAGTTAGTGATTTTGGCAGTGCTTTGTTGACTGGTGTTTTGAATTTAACATTGAGTTTGTTTACTATTAAATAAAGTCTTACTTATTTAATAAAAACAAATCACTTGCTATTCCATCACTCAAAAACTGCCCTTTTTTGGTTGTTCGTAAAATATTATCATCCACAAACAACAAATGATCTTCAATGAATTTTGCTGCTTGTTGGTTCAAATAAGCTAGATAGGTTTTTCCGAATTCTTGTTCGATTCGTTCTAACGAAACACCCCAAATCGTGCGCAAACCGGTCATAATATATTCATTATAACGGTCGGTTTTTGTTAAGGTCTCAATTTCGATGGGTAATTTATTTTCTTGAATAGATTTGATATACAACGAATTGTTTGACACATTCCAACCACGATTTTTCCCATCATAACTGTGTGCCGAAGGTCCAATTCCGATGTATTTTTTACCCAACCAATAGCTCGAATTGTTTTTTGATAAATAATTTTCTTTCCCAAAATTCGATAATTCGTAATGAATGAATCCGTTTTCTGAAAGTTTATCGACCAAAATTTGAAAATGCTCTTGAGCTACTTCGTCATCTGGTGACGGAATGATTCCTTTTTGAATGAACGAATGCAAAGCGGTTTTAGGTTCCACCGTTAACGCATAACTTGAAATATGTGGCACACCAAAAGACAAAGCGGTTTCAATGTTTTGCAACCATTTTTCGTTGCTCATTTCGGGAACTCCGTAAATCAAATCAATGGAAATATTATCGAAATAGTGTGTGGCAATTTCTAAACATTTTTTGGCTTCTTCCACATTGTGTGCGCGATTCATCAGCTGTAAATCGTCTTCAAAAAACGATTGAATTCCGATAGATAATCGGTTGACTTTATTTTTTGACAATTCAATTATTCGATTCTCCGTTAAATCATCTGGATTGGCTTCTACCGTTATTTCAGGAGTTGAAACAACTTTATAATTTTTATAAACCGAATCAATCAAAAATCTCAAATCTGCAATCTGCAATATCGAAGGCGTTCCACCACCAAAGTAAATTGTCTCTACAATCTCATCTTGAAACTCACTTTTGCGCATTTCAATTTCTTTAGCCAATGCCAAAACCATTTCGTCTTTCTTCTTCAAATTAGTAGAAAAATGAAAATCGCAATAATGACAAGCTTGCTTGCAGAATGGTATGTGGATGTAGATTCCGCTCATATTTAAGTGCTCAGTGTTCAGTTTTTAGTGTTCAGTACTAGATGCAGTTGTATTTAGTTTTCAGATTTTGAACCGAATTTTCCCGGGTTTAAAATCATGTAATTTATTAATTTTCCAACTTCTTTTGATTTTTCAGTCAAATAGTCAAATGTCTCTTGAGTAATATATTTACAAGCTAATGCATATTCTAACCAACCTTGTGTTTCAGAATTTTCTGCATCTGCATCAGTTAATTTGCTGTGAAAATATTTTGGATATTCCCTTTTACGGTAAGCTTCAGCTATTGTGATTGTTACACTTCTTGAACTTCTTCTAATTTGATCTGTTAAAGAATAAGTTTCTTCTTTTGGAAAACTTTTTGATATTTCAAAAACTTCCATTGCAACATCAAATCCTTTTTTATAAGCTAATAAATCTTGAAATCTCATATTGTTTATTTACACGATATTATACTGAACACTAAAAACTGAACACTGAGCACTATTTTTTTACTCTATCTTCATTATTTTTCACAAAAGCATCCCAACCCGAATAACTTTTTTCGCCAACTACTTTTCCAGAATTGAAAAAATGACAAACGGCTGCTGCCAAACCATCGGTTGAGTCGAGATTTTTGGGTAATTCTTTTAAACCTAACAATTGTTGCAACATTTTGGCTACTTGCTCTTTACTGGCGTTTCCGTTTCCGGTGATGGCCATTTTGATTTTTTTGGGTTCGTATTCTGTAATAGGAATATCTCTGGAAAGTCCAGCTGCCATGGCAACACCTTGTGCTCTTCCTAATTTTAGCATCGATTGTACGTTTTTTCCAAAGAAAGGCGCTTCAATGGCAATTTCATCTGGATTGTGCGTATCGATTAATTCAATAGTGCGTTCGAAAATGACTCTTAATTTCTGATAATGGTTGTCGTATTTGGACAAAATGAGTTCGTTCAACTGCAGAAATTCCATTTTCTTGTTGACTACTTTGATTAACCCAAAACCCATAATCGTCGTTCCTGGGTCAATTCCTAATATGATGCGTTCGTTTGCCAATTATTTTGTTTCAAGTTTCAAGTTTCAAGTTCAAAGTTTTCGTTTCTTTGCAACATGATTTCAATTCCTCACAAAGCTAAGCAATTCCTTGTTTTTACCATCAAACTTTTGATTGTAATTGGTGCGTTTTATTTTATTTATGACCAAATTGCAGGAAATTCAAAGTTAGAATGGAGTAAATTCCAGACTTTAGTTTTGGAAAAAACTTCTGTCCTAACCATTATTTTCATTTTATTGTTTAGTGTTGCGAATCGTTATTTTGAAATTTTAAAATGGCAGAATTTGGTAACATTTATCAAACCAATTTCCGTTGGAGAAGCAAGTAAACAAGTTTTAGGCGCTTTAACTGCTGGAATTTTCACTCCAAATGGTCTAGGAGAATATGCTGGGAAAGCGATGTTTTTTAAGAAAGAGCAAACTAAAAAAGTGGTGTTTTTAAACTTAATTTGCAACGGAATTCAGATGATTTTGACCATTATTTTTGGGACTATCGGATTGATTTTAATTGGATATTGGAAATGGGCTTTAGCGATTATTGGAATTGCAATTGTTTTATTTTTCGCTTCTATTCTCTCGAAAAACATCACCATAAAAGGTTATTCGATTCAAAAATTACTTCATAAAATAAACGAAATTCCGAAGAAAATTCATCGGAAAAATATTTTGCTTGGCGTTTGTCGTTACTTGGTTTTTTCGCATCAATATTATGTTTTGTTTTTGGTTTTTGATTTAGATTTACCTTACCTAACTTTAATTAGTTCGATTGCTGCGGTATACTTTTTAGCTTCTTCGTTACCAAGTTTTCAATTTTTAGATTTTGCAGTAAAAGGTAGTGTAGCGATGTTTTTCTTTGGTAAATATGGCGTTAACGAATGGATTGTAATCTTCATTAGTACATTAATGTGGTTTTTAAACGTGGTTTTACCAGTGGTGATTGGAAGTTATTACGTAATGCGATTTAAGTTGAATGACAAAAAAGTATAATCTATTTTCTTTGTTTAAAAACGAAGTTTTCTTTGTCCTCTCAATATTTTTTCACACTTTTACTATGTTTCTATGTGTTTTAAAATTTAACACATAGCCACATTAGATTTTGATTGTGTTGATTTTAG
>JBIKZB010000076.1:0-7544 GCA_044354955.1 Flavobacterium sp.
CTCTAATGTTACGACCTTCACGACCAATAATTCTACCTTTTACATCGTCAGATTCAATATTGAAAACAGAAACGCAATTTTCTACTGCTTCTTCTGTTCCTACACGTTGAATAGTACTAATGATGATTTTCTTAGCTTCTTGATGCGCTGTCATTTTAGCTTCTTCCACAGTATCTTGGATGAATGACATAGCATTAGTTTTAGCTTCAGCTTTTAAGCTTTCTACTAATTGTTCTTTAGCATCTTCCGCTGATAAACCAGAAATAACTTCTAATTGCTCCACCTGACTTTTGTGAAGTTTGTCTATTTCTTGTTGTTTTTTCTCTAAAAGCTCAATTTTTGAAGCATATTCATTGGTTTTAGCTTCAGCTTCATCATTAACTTTTTTTGCTTTTGCTAACTCATTAGAAATTTGAGATTCTTTATCTCTAGTTCTTTTTTCAGCTTCCGCTGTTTTCTTATCTCTAGCTAAAATAACTTGTTCGTGTTCTGCTTTAAGCTCTAAAAATTTTTCTTTAGCTTGAAGAATTTTCTCTTTTTTTGTAGCTTCAGCCTCAACTTTAGCGTCTTTTAAAATAGAACCTGCTTCTTTTTTTGCGTTTTTAATTAAGTTTGAAACATTGCTTTTTTCTAAAAATTTAGCAATTCCAAAACCACCTGCAATCCCGACAAAAATTCCAATTATTATGCTTAGTATATCCATTATATGTGTTAAAAAATTATATAAAAAAAGCCTACATTAGGTGTTTGTATAAACTCTGTTATACAAGATTTGAGCTAACCTGCAGTTCAAACTTCCCACTAAAGGGCCTGTTATAGTTGCAAAGATTCACTCGTTTAATTTGTTAGTGTTGAGTTTATCAAATATATACTAATGTAGGCAGTATCTTTGTTTTATTGTAAGAACGTATTTATTTTGAGAGTAACTCACTCAATTTTTTATCCAAATTTTTCAATCGGTTAAAGTTGGTTTCATTATCTTGAGTACTCGTAATTTGTTTTTGTTCTACTTGTGCTGCAAATTGCAAGGCACACATTGCCAAAACATCTTGTTTATCTCTTACGGCATAGCTTTGTTCAAACTGTTTAATCATAGCATCTATTTTTTTTGAAGCACTTCTTAGTCCTTCTTCTTGAGAGGGTTCCACGGTTAAAGGGTACACTCGATCTGCTATTGATATTTTAATTTTCAGTTTTTCACTCATGAGCTTTCTAATCTGAAAGTTGGGCTATGCAATAATCAATTTCTCTGATTAATGAATTTATTTTGAGTTTCGTTTCTCTTTTGTTTTCTTCACTGCCTAGTAATGAGTTTACCATTTTTAGAGTATCCAATTGGTTCTTCAAAGCGTCCATTTCGCTTGATTGCGTTTGTTGATTTTTCTTAGAAAGCAACAATTCGTCTTGTAACTCTTGGTTTTTCTTTTCAAGCTGAGCCACTTTTTGGTTGAGCTTAAAAAATTTAACTTCGAGCGAATCAATTAATTCAGATAATCCATTCATTAATGATAGAATTCATTTCTTTATTTCACAAAGTTAGCATTACTATTCAAAAATAGCAATACTTTTTACTAAATTTTATGAATTAATTTTTATTGTTTGTAACTTGTTGTAAATTAATTCGTTATTAAAGGCACAATTTTTGTTTGGAATAATTACAATATTTTTCACTATTTTAGCCCTAAACACAAGCACAATGAAATTTGTATTAGCCCTTTTACTAGCCCCTTTATTAATTTACAGTCAGGATTTTCCTCAAGATTACTTTCAATCACCCTTAGATATTCCGCTTGATTTGTCGGGTTCATTTGGTGAATTACGAAGCAATCACTTTCATTCTGGATTAGATTTTAAAACAAAAGGTGTCGAAGGGTTGCCTGTATATGCTGCCGGAGATGGTTATGTTTCTCGAATAAAAATTTCAACTTTTGGTTACGGAAAAGCAATATATATTACGCATCCAAATGGGTATACTTCGGTTTATGGTCATTTACAAAAAGCCAACGGTGCCATTCAAGAGTTCATTAAAAAAAGACAATATTTAGAAAAATCTTATGAGGTAGAAATGTATTTATATCCCACAGAATTACCTGTTAAAAAAGGAGATGTCATTGCATTTACAGGCAATACAGGAGGTAGTGGAGCACCTCATTTGCATTTTGAATTTCGAAACACAAAATCGGAAGAGATTTTGAATCCGTTACATTTCGGATTCAAAAAAATAATAAAAGATGAGCGATTACCTGTGATTCAGGGTTTAGTGGCTTATCCGTTGGATTCTACTACGGTTAACAACTCTCAAAAACCAATCAATATTTCATTTTCTAAACAAGCCGATGGAACGTATTTAGGGGTGAAAGTAAAAGCTAACGGAAAAATGGCTTTTGGAATTAATGCTCATGATTTTTGTACCAATGCTTATAATAAAAACGGTTTATATAAGGTTAAAGCCTATTTAAACGGTGTACTGTATTACCAATATGGTTTTGATGGTTTTGCTTTTGATGAGTCGCGCTATATTAATAATTTTATAGATTACGAACGATTTCATTTGATGGGGCAACGGGTTCAAAAATTATTTCAATTGGCCGATTATCCACTTTCTATTGTGGCTGATAATAAAAAAGACGGAACGATTAAAGTGCAGCCAGGAACGAATTATACCTATAGAGTGGAATTGTTTGATTTTCATGGAAATAAAGTAGATCTAATTATCCCAATTGAATATGCTAGTATACAGGCTACTATTAAAAATGTAATTCAAAAAACGCCCTATTTTGTAAAAGCTAAAAATGAGTCTATTTTTGAAAAAGAGAAGGTTACAGTACAAATTCCTGAAAATGCATTTTACTCTAATTTCTATTTAAATTTTGAAGTTAACAAAGATATTTTAACCCTGCATGATGATAGTGTTCCAGTGCATAAAAATATTACTATTACTTTTAATGAAGTGGAAGGTCTAACAGAAGAACAATTGGCAAAGGCCTATATTGCTACTTTAGATGGGTACAAGTTAGATTACAATAAAACCTATCGTAAAGGAAATTCATTTTCTATAAAAACCAAAACGTTGGGTAAATATAAGCTTGCGCAAGATATGACGCCACCAAGAATTTATAACGTAAATTTTATTGAGGGTAAAACCATAAAAGAGCAAAAAACAATCAGCGTTTCGGTAAGTGATTTACATTCAGAAATTGATACTTATAACGGATATTTGAACGGAAAATGGATTTTATTGGAGTATGATTATAAAACTAAAAAACTAGTACACAATTTAGAGGACAATATTTACGTTCAAGGTAGAAATGATTTAAAGATTGTTGTTACTGATAATTTACAAAATTCTACTACCTTTGAATCTTACTTTTTTAAATAATTAAAACAAATTCTTTTGAAAAATATAATTTTAGTATTATTTGTGGGTTTATTTTCACTGACGATTTCAGCACAGAAAGCCCGTGTTAAAGGTGTTGTCTTGGACGAGTTTAACAATCCAGTTGAAAATGTAACTATTACGGTAGGTGATAAAGTATCGGTTTCCAATGAAAATGGTTTCTACAGCATAGAAATTGATGCGAATAAAAAGGTAACCCTTGTTTTTTCTCACGTTTCATTGAAGAAAAAATCAATTGACATTACTTTAAAACCAAATGAAGATTACGAATTAAATCCCTTAATGAATTCCAAGGTAGAAGAGTTTGGGGAAGTAATTATTACAGCAAATAGTAAAAAACGTATTGAAGGTGTCACCACCATTGACCCTGTAATCATTAGGAAAATCCCTGGTGCTAATGCAGGAATCGAAAATATTGTAAAAACCTTACCAGGCTTTAATAGTAATAACGAGCTCAGCACATCGTATGCTGTTCGCGGTGGGAATTACGATGAAAACTTAGTTTATGTCAACGAAATAGAAGTATATCGTCCGTTTTTAATTCGTTCAGGTCAACAAGAAGGCTTGAGTTTTACCAATACCGATATGGTGTACAATGTTGATGCTTCTGCAGGAGGTTTTCAGGCTAAATATGGGGATAAATTATCTTCGGTTTTAGATATTACCTACCGAAATCCAAAGCAATTTGCAGCCAGTTTAGAAGCCAGTTTATTAGGTGGTAGCCTAACGGTTGAAGGTGTTTCTAAAAATCAAAAATGGAGTAATATTACAGGGGTTCGATACAGAGATAATAGCTTGTTAGTAAATAGTCAGGAAACGGAAACTAATTTCAAACCTACTTTTTTTGATGTTCAAACCTTGCTGAATTTCAATGCCTCTACTAAATGGAATTTTAGCTTTTTAGGAAATATTTCGCAAAATAGATACAATTATGAACCGTTAACGCGTCAAACTAATTTTGGAACGATTGATGAGCCTATTGCATTATTGGTTTTTTATGAAGGACAAGAAAAAGATAAATACCAAACATTTTTTGGTGCCGGAAAAGCAGTTTACCAATACAATGAAAAAAATAAATTAAAGTTTATTCTTTCGGGTTATCATACGCAAGAACAAGAATATTATGATATTTTAGCGCAATATCGTTTGGGCGAAGTAGATGCAAATATTGGTTCTGAAACCTTTGGTGATGTTGTTTTTACGCGCGGAATTGGTTCGCAATTGAATCACGCTCGTAACGATTTAGATGCTTTAATTGTCAACGCAGAAGTAAAAGGATTTCATGAAATAAATAAAAAATCGCAAATCGAATGGGGTGCAAAATTTACCATGGAAGACATTCGTGATAGAATTGTTGAATGGGAGGTTGTTGATTCAACTGGCTTTTCGTTGCCAAATCCAGAGTTAGATTATCAAAACGACCAACCTTATAACCCGTATGTAGGACCTTTAGCGCCTTATCAAAATGTAAGAGCAACTAATTATACTAGAATTAATAGATTTTCGGGTTATGCACAATGGAATTACAGAGGTAAAATAGGAGTGCATAATTATTGGTTAAATGCCGGTATGCGTGGTCACCAGTGGCAAGTTGATGCTGAGGCAAGACCTAAAGGGAATAGTCAAATTACATTTTCGCCAAGAGTTCAATTTGCCTTTAAGCCCGATTGGGAAAAAGACATGATGTTCCGATTATCAGGCGGATTGTACCACCAACCACCTTTTTATAGAGAATTAAGAGATGAAGATGGAGTAGTGCAAACGAATGTAAAAGCGCAACAATCTATTCATGTGGTTTTAAGTAACGATTATAGTTTTAAAATGTGGAACCGACCGTTTAAGTTGGTCTCTGAAGCGTATTATAAAAATATAACCGACGTAAATACGTACACTATTGATAACGTTAGAATTCGATATGAAGCGAATAATAATGCAGAAGCATATGCTTATGGTTTTGATACCCGACTAAATGGTGAATTTGTTCCAGGTACTGAGTCATGGTTTACGTTTGGCTATCTAAAAACCGAAGAAAATCAAGATGGGAAAGGATTTATTGCTCGTCCAACCGATCAACGATTAAAATTTGGGGTTTTGTTTCAAGATTATATGCCAAATATTCCAAATTTACGTTTGTATTTAAATTTAGTGTATAACACAGGTTTGCCGGGAGGTTCTCCATCTTATGCAGATCCTTATGCTTATCAATTGCGTTTAAATGATTACCGAAGAGCCGATGTTGGTTTTTCATTCGTATTTAAAGACAATACTATCAAATCAAGTAAAGTGTGGTTAAAACCATTTAATGAATTTTCATTGGGATTAGAAATCTTTAATTTATTCAACAATCAAAACGCAATTACGAATACTTGGGTGCGTGATGTGTATACCAAATCACAATATGGAATACCTAACTATATGACTACTCGTGTTTTCAACATCAAATTGGTTGCCCGATTGTAAGCCAATATTTATTTTAGTATATTTGACTATAAAATTTTTACTATGAAGCGCATCTTTTTCACTTTTTGTCTTGTATCAACTTTGTTGAGTTGTAAAGAAGAATCCGAAACTCCGAAAGTAATTTACGAAGATGGAAAAGCTAAAGTTGAAACTGAAGTTAAAGATACTTCTTCCATAAAAGTAGCCGATTTGCCAATTTTAATGGAAGGTACAAAATATCTGATTCATCCAGTTGGCGATGTAAGAGTTTATGAAACAAATGGAAAAGTGTACGGAAGTAGTAAAACCAACCAAGTAAGTTATGCCATTTCCAACTACAACCGCTTTGAAATTACAGGTTTTTTTGATAATTTAAATTTTCAACACATTGATTCTGCAAGTGTTAAGTCATTGTCTGATAAAAAAATTCAAATTCAAACGGCAACTTATTTAAATACTATTGCTGCGAAAACTAAAAAGCAAATAATGGTTTATTCGTTAGTAGATTCGGATACTAATAAAGATGGAAAAGTAAACCAAAATGATATTAAATCACTATATATTAGTTCAATTAGTGGTGCAAATTTCATAAAACTTTCAGAAGAGTTTCAAGAATTAATCGATTGGAACATCATTGAAGCACAAAATCGCTTATATTTTAGATGTATTGAAGACATCAACAAAAATGGTGCTTTTGATAAAAATGATAAAGTACATTATCACTACGTAAACTTGTTAGCTGAGGATTGGAAAGTAGAAGTTTATAGCCCTAATTAGTAGCTATTAATTTTTTTTACCAATATTTCATGACTAAAGATATTTTAAAAACCTATGTCAATTTGCATTTAGATTAAGTTCGTTGGAACTACATTGAAAAAGAGCGAAGAAAATCCGCTTAATCTGCGTTGCAAAGCATCAGATTTATCCGCGTTCCAACTCTAAATCAAAATATCACTCTCTAAATCCGATTTCTCAATTTCGAAATCAAATCCCAATTTGGAAACCAATTCGATGACTAATTTTTTATACCAGTTTTCACTTTTTGGGTGAATGTAGATTTTTTCAATCAATTGGTTGAGGTTTACGTCAATTTTTAATCCGTTGTCGATGATTAGATTCGTATTAGTTACATCTGAAATTATCCGAATTTCTCGTTCATATTGAAAACTTTTTCGTTTAAACAAAAACGGAAAAAACGTATCATCAAACGGAATATGCTCTTTTTTATAATCGATATAATTTACGGCTCCAATGTATTGCTCGGTTTTTTTCTCTGGAAGCAAGGCTTCTTTTAGTCTACCAATTGTAGTTTGAATAGCTAAACCTTCTGTGTTTTGCGTAAAAATCTGCCACATAGCAAACGATTCGTATTCATTTATATGCCAACTGCTAATCACTACTTTTTCACGATGCGATTTATAATTGTCTAAAAACTTTGGATTGTTAGCAGCAATTTTCTTGATTTCTTCAAAAGTAGGTTCAGAAAAAGTGCCTTCATATTGATCTTCAAACTTATCAGAACGTGACATAAATAACTGACGTGACAACAACATGTCTAAAAACTTAGACAAGTCCAAATATTTCCAAACAATAGTATCATTGTCTTCGGGTAACGTAATATTTGAAGTGTTTATGTACATAGTTTTTTAATTTCCAAATTTCAAACTTCTACAACCAAAAATCGTTAATCTTCAATCATAAAGTTTAT
>JBIKZB010000077.1:0-7501 GCA_044354955.1 Flavobacterium sp.
AAATGCGCTTAGCTATTTGTATGAATGATACTTTTGAAGCGGTGGGTTTAATCGATTTATTTGATTTTGATCCTAAAAACAATAGAGCAGGAGTTGGAATCGTTATTTCAAGCGAAAGCAATCGAAATTCAGGAATTGGTTCAGAAGCATTACATCTTGTAATCAATTATGCTTTCAATCAGCTACAATTGCATCAGTTGTATGCAAATATTGGAAGTGATAATGAAATTAGTTTGCAACTTTTTACTAAATTTGGCTTTCAAAAAACAGGAATAAAAAAAGATTGGAATAAAATCAACAATTCATATGAAGACGAAATTTTATACCAATTAATCAATCACATTTAAAAAACAATCTCTTGAACGTAAAAAAACTAATTTCAATAATTGCTGTTGCTGGAATTTTTGTAGCAACTGCTGTTGGTGTTTATGTATATTTCAAAGCCTTTACACCCAATACTCAATTTTCTCAAAATGAGGTTTATGTTTACATTCCTTCAAATTCAACCTATGAACAAGTAACAGAAATTGTTAAACCGCTCATTAAAGATTTTGAAAAATTTGATTTTGTAGCAACATCAAGAAATTATAGTACTAATGTGAAAGCGGGTAAATTCCTTTTAAAGAAGGATATGACCAGTTTTGATATAGTGAGAAGTTTGCGTTTGAATGTGCCAGTTCAAGTAGCATTCAATAATCAAGAGACTTTGGATAAACTTTTTCAACGTTTGGCAACTCAATTAGAGCCTGATACCTTAGCGTTAAACGAAGCTTTTACCAACGAAGCCTTTTTTAAAGAGAATGAACTAACGAAAGAAACAGCTTTAACGCTTTTTATTCCTAATACCTACGAGTTTTATTGGAATACTTCGGCTAGTAAAATAGCTGCAAAGATGGCAAAAGAACACAAAAAGTTTTGGACAAATGAGCGTTTGGAAAAAGCAAAAGCTTTAAATATAACGCCAGCGCAAGTATATACTTTAGCTTCTATTGTTCACAAAGAAACGGTTAAAGCAGATGAACGTCCAAGAGTTGCGGGTGCCTATTTGAATCGTATTAATCAAGACATGCCTTTGCAAGCTGATCCAACAGTTATTTATGCAATAAAAGAAAAATCTGGTGATTTTGATCAAGTGATTAAAAGAGTTGGAGGAAGTAATTTATTTGTAAGTTCTCCTTATAATACATACATTAATAAAGGTTTGCCTCCAGGTCCCATAGCAATGCCAGATATTTCAGCAATTGATGCAGTTTTAAATGCTGAAAAACACAATTATATATATTTCTGTGCCGATCCAAGTCGACCAGGTTATCATACTTTTGAAACAACTTATGAAGCCCACCTAGTAAATGCTAAGAAATATGCGGATTGGGTAAATAAACTTGGTATAAAGTTGTAATTTCATAAATTATGGCATGGATTAGATTGCTTTTTTTTATATTGATTTTGTCTAATTCATGTCATGCGCAATCTGCTTTTGAAAACTTTTTAAAGCCATCAGATTCATTAAATACAGTAAGGAAAAATACTGTTTATATTGGTGAGTCAGTTGTATTAGGGGGAACTTTAATAGGATTAAACCAACTTTGGTATAAAGATTATCCAAAATCTAATTTTCATTTTATCAACGATAACAATCAATGGGTACAAATGGATAAATTAGGACATTTGTATTCTACCTATCATTTAGGAAGGGTTGGAGTTGAAATATTAGCATGGAGCGGAGCTTCTAAAAAAGAACAACTAATTTATGGTTCTACTCTTGGGTTAGGATTTCTTACTGTTGTTGAGGTCTTTGACGGTTTTTCTCAAGAATGGGGAGCTTCTTCAGGTGATATTATAGCAAATGTGGCAGGAACCGCTTTATATGTTTCACAAGATTTGCTTTGGAATGAACAACGCATTACACCTAAATTTTCATTTCATCAAACTCAATTTGCTTCGCAACGACCAGAAACGCTGGGTTCTTCTTTAAATGAGCAAATTTTGAAAGATTATAATGGACAAACGTATTGGTTGTCTTTTAATATACAATCATTTACCAAAGATAATTTTGTTCCAAAATGGTTAAACCTTGCAATAGGCTATGGTGGCGAAGAAATGTTATATGGAAAAAAGGAAGAAGCAATAGTAAATGGAGTAATTCAAAATCCTTATCGTCAATTTTACCTAAGTTTAGATGTTGACTTAACGAAAATTAGTACAAAATCTAATTTTTTAAAGACACTTTTTTCAGTTATTAATACAATTAAAATTCCAGCGCCAACTTTGCAATATGATGATTTTAACGGAATTAAAGCGCACTTTATCTACTTTTAGAAAAGATTAACATGCTGTAAATCAATATTATAATTTTTTTTGTATATTTGTTTCGATAATTTCAGATGAGTGACAGGCGCTGAGAAAAAACAATTCATGATAAAAAAAAGGTCTTATTTTTTAGGATTGACACTCCTAGTATTAGTTGTTTCTTCAGGTTTTATAACTTTCAAAGAAGAAAAATTAGAAGGATTTCATTTGTTGAACTATGATGGTATTAAATATCACGTTCCAAATGAATATGAAAATGATGAAATTTTACCAATTAAAGTTCCCCACGTTGGTAAATCATTTACTGGTTTTGCTCAAAAAATGGCTTATAAAGAGTCAAGAGGCATGTTGCATTTAGTAAATTCATTCGGTTATATGGGTAAATATCAGTTTGGTAGAAGTGCGCTTCGTACGATAGGTATTTATGATTTTCAAGAATTTTTGCGTAATGCTGAATGGCAAGATAAAGCTTTTAAAGCATTGATTGCTCGTAATAAATGGGAATTACGTAAAGAGATTCACAAGTATGCTGGTAGAATTATTAACGGTGTAGAAATTACAGAATCTGGTTTAGTAGCAGCGGCACATTTAGGTGGTGCTGGTTCGGTAAAAAAATATTTGCGAAGTAACGGAAGAAATGGTTTTAAAGACGGCTTTGGAACTTCATTGTCAAGTTATATTAGAAAGTTTTCAAATTATGATATTTCTAACATAGCAGCAGATGCAAATGCAAAAGTAAGTTTAGAATAGTTTTTTACATTTTGTGAATAATAAAAATACAAGGTCGATTATGTAAATCGGCCTTTTCTTTTTTCCATTGGTTCACCGTTTTAGTTTTGATGTATTCTGTTGGTAAAGTAATATCGCAAGCCACACACAAATAGGTGTTTGGTTGTAATATTTGCAGTAAATCTTCCATTAATTTATTGTTTCTATATGGAGTTTCAATAAATAATTGCGATTGATTTTTTTCTTGTGATAAGCGTTCAAAACTTTTTAAGGCTTGTTTTTTATCGTTTTTGTCGATGGGTAAATAACCATTAAATGCAAAACTTTGTCCGTTCATTCCGCTTGCCATCAAGGCTAATAAAATAGAACTCGGCCCTACTAAAGGAACTACTTGAATTCCTTTTTCATGTGCTAACTTTACTATATCTGCTCCAGGATCTGCAATGCCAGGACATCCTGATTCACTCATTAGTCCAATGTTTTCGCCTCTTAATATGGGTTGAATAAAATCATTATGTTCTGCAATTTCGGTATGTTTGTTTAATACAGAAATCTTCAAATCGGGTTGTTTTTTTTCGGGATGGATGTTTTTGATAAACTTTCGAGCTGTTTTTTCGTTTTCAACAATGTAATAATCAACAAAATCAATTGTTCTTTTTATGGTATGAGGTAAAACATCTTCGGGGACTACAGTGGTTTCTCCTGGGTTGGAAAGTGTAATAGGAATTAAATAGAGTTTACCTAAAGAATTTGATTTCATGATTTTTCTCTTTTAAGTTTTCCAGCAATTAAATCGCAAGCTTCATTTAACATATCAAAAACGTTTTCAAATCCGTCTTGTCCTCCATAATATGGGTCGGGAACATCAACATTTTCATTCGGAAAAATTTCGTTTAAAATGAGCATTACTTTAGATTTTGCTTCTTCATTGGGTGCCAATGCAACTACATCTTTATAATTGGAATTATCCATTACATAGATATAGTCAAATGATTCAAAATCACTTATTTTAAATTGTCTTGCTCTTTGGTTTGTGATGTCTAAGCCTTTGTTTTTTGCAGTAGCAATTGAACGTTTGTCAGGAAGTTCTCCAGCGTGCCAACCTCCAGTTCCAGCAGAATCAACAATGAAATCATTAGAAAGTTTAGAACGCATAATGCCTTCTGCCAAAGGAGAACGGCAAATATTTCCTAAGCAAACCATTAAGATTTTAGCAGCCATGAATTATAGCGATAATTTCTTGTTGATATCGTCAACGAATTTTCGGAATTGTTTATCAGTTGTAACTAAATTGTCAACTGTTTTGCAAGCATGAAGAACGGTTGCATGGTCACGATCTCCAATTTGTGAACCAATATTTGCTAAAGATGCTTTAGTGAATTTCTTAGCAAAAAACATAGCTAATTGTCTTGCTTGAACAACATGACGTTTTCTTGTTTTTGATTGTAAGGTTTCAACATCCAATTGGAAATAATCAGAAACAATTTTCTGAATATAATCAATTGAAATTTCACGTTTCACGTTTTTAACAAATTTCTCAACAACTTGTTTTGCTAATTCAAGATTAACTTCGCGTTTGTTGAAAGAAGATTGCGCAATTAAAGAAATAATAGCACCTTCTAATTCACGAACGTTAGATTTAATGTTTTTAGCAACGTATTCTACAATTTCGTCAGGAATTTCAACACCATCTCTGAATAGGATATTTTTTAAGATAGAAATTCGTGTTTCGTAATCGGGTTGGTGTAATTCAGCTGATAATCCCCATTTGAAACGAGATAGTAAGCGTTGCTCAATATCTTGCATGTCCACAGGTGCTTTGTCAGAAGTAAGAATTACTTGTTTTCCGTTTTGGTGTAAATGGTTAAAGATGTGAAAAAACACATCTTGTGTTCCTGATTTACCTGATAAGAATTGTACATCATCAATAATCAAAACGTCAATTAATTGATAGAAATGAATAAAGTCGTTACGGGTATTCTTTTTAACAGAATCTATATACTGTTGTGTGAATATTTCTGCTGAAATATACAATACGGTTTTTTCTGGATATTTGTCTTTAATTTCAACACCAATAGCATGTGCTAAGTGTGTTTTACCTAAACCAACACCACCAAAAATTAACAACGGGTTGAAAGAAGTTCCGCCTGGTTTGTTAGCAACTGCCATACCTGCACTTCTAGCTAAACGGTTTGAATCTCCTTCAAGGAAATTATCAAAACTGTAATTAGCATTAAGTTGTGATTCGATTTTTAAATTACGAATACCAGGAATAACAAAAGGGTTTTTTAATTCTGGATTTTTATTCACAATTGGCACATCTACTTCTTGAGGTTTCACTGCAGTTCTGTTGTAACTAGGAATTTGCTCAGTAAATGGAAGTTTATTACCATAAGTGTTTTCCATCTTGATTTTATACAATAACTTTGCGCCCGGTCCTAACTCTTTTGTTAAGGCTACTTTTAATAATTTTACATAGTGTTCTTCTAACCATTCGTAGAAGAATTTACTAGGTACTAGAATAGACAACGCGTTATCGTTTAGTTCAACTGACTGTATAGGTTCAAACCAAGTCTTATAAGCTTGATCTTTAATATTATCTTTTATGAAAGACAGACAGTTATTCCATACCGATTGCGCAGTTCTAGTCATAAATTCAATTAATTATTATTTGTTATTAATGTTTTGCAATGGTTACAAAAGAGAACAGAACGAATATTCTGTTCTTATATTTCGGGTTAGCAAATATGTGAACAAATTTCCTTAAAAAAAATTTTTTTTCTATTGATTTTTCGAAAAAAAAATCGTAAGCATAATAAAGTTTTTTTTAATGTTAATTTAATATAGATTTAATATGAGAGAATATCAGTTTCAAGTTCGTGTGCGCTATGCAGAAACAGACCAAATGGGTGTTGCGTATCATGGAAATTATGCGCAATATTTTGAGATGGGACGCGTGGAATGGCTAAGGAATATGGGGGTTTCGTACAAATGGATGGAGGAAAATGGAGTAATGTTGCCAGTGGTTACTTTAACCATGAATTATAAAAAACCAGCTCGATACGACGACCTGTTAACGGTTAAAACAATTTTTAAAAGTCAGACCTCTGTAAAGATAGAATTTGACTACGAAATATACAACGAAGCTAATGAGTTATTAACAACCGGATACTCCATGTTGGTGTTTGTGGATATGAAAACAGGACGCCCAATTTTGCCACCAAGTTATGTTTCTGAAAAGATTAATGCCTTATAAAATTTTAAATTTCGGTTAATTTTATTTCATATAAATTTTCAAAAGTGTCCAATAATTTTTGGACATTTTTTTTTCGGATAGATATTTGAATTTCACAATCCATTTCCATTTTTTGAGATATGATTTGGAGATTCTTTTCTTTAATGATTCGCATCACTTTATTCATGTGTGCATAACCAAAAGAAATGATAAAATTTTTGTCAATAGTGCATTCAATTATTTCAGCATTTTCCATTGCCATTTGGGCTGCTGTTTTGTATGCAGTAATCAAGCCACCAACACCTAGTTTTACGCCTCCAAAATAACGAACTACTACAATTATTACATTAGTAACTTCAAATGACTGAATTTGTCCATAAATTGGCATGCCAGCACTGTTATTGGGTTCGCCATCATCATTAGCGCGGTACTGAATTTTTTCTGTACCTATTTGATACGCATAACACCAATGTCGTGCCGAGAAATGTGTTTTTCGTAAGCCTTCTAAAATTTCTTTAATTTCTTCTTCAGTTGTTACAGGAAAAGCGTAACCAAAGAATTTACTATTTTTTTCTTTGTATAGCACTTCTTCTGAAGCTGTAGAAATGGTTTTATAAGTATCGTTTTCTGAAAATTCCATTTTAATAAGTAACTAAAAATAGGGCAAACAATGCCAGTCCAATTCCTATTGCGTTACGCATAGAAATTTTTTCTTTAAAGAAAAGAATCCCTACAAAAGTAGAAACTAGTACAATAGCAATGTTGTGAATGGTAAATAATGTGGCGCTTTCAAAAGCTTTTGCTTCTAACATTTTTACTAAGTAGTAGAGTGAAAAGAAATTGGGTAAGCCCAAAGCTATTCCTCCTAATATATTTCTTCCTGCGAATTTAATTTTTCCGTTGAGACTTAAAAAGAGTAATGTTAATACCCCAACACTAAAAGCACAGAAAAAAGTAACAGATGAAAATAAACCAATTTGATTAGATGGCACATGAAACGTTTGTAAATATTTTAAACTTGAATCTATGGTTCCTGCTCCAATGAATACTAAAATAGGGAAAAGTAAATTACTTGCTTGTTGTATTTCGCCAGTTTCCTTTTTTGAAGTAAAATATACAGCTATTAGGGCTAAAAGAATTCCTAAAATTTTAATCATTCCTAAGGTTTCGTTATATAGAATAACGCCTAAAATGATAGGGATAATTACAGACATTTTAGAAGCAACA
>JBIKZB010000078.1:0-7449 GCA_044354955.1 Flavobacterium sp.
CAGATGATGCTGAAATGTCAAGACGTTTGAATCAAGAAGCTGCTAAAACAGTTAAATACGGAAATGTAACGGAAGAAGAAGCTTGGAACTTCGTAACCTTAAATCCAGCAAAAATTCTTCAAGTAGATAATAAAGTAGGAAGTATCAAAGTAGGAAAAGATGCCGATGTAGTACTTTGGTCAGATAGTCCGTTATCAATCTACACAAGAGCTGAAAAAACGTTAGTAGATGGAATCATTTTCTATGATTTAGAAAAAGAGAAAGAAGTGATGAGCGAAATTCAAAAAGAAAGAGCTGATTTGATTAACATCCTATTAGACGCTAAAAACAAAGGAATGAAAACGCAATTGCCTAAGAAAAAAGAAAATGGTCACTACCACTGTGATACCTTAGGTGAATATTGCAAAGAATCTCACTATAAATACAATTAATGATGAAAAAATATATAGTTCTTTTATTTATTTCTTTGTTTGGTTTTGCCCAACAAACGCCTGCACCAAAACAAAGTAAATCGATTTTAATCATAGGTGCAAAAGCACATTTAGGAAACGGAAAAGTAATCGAGAATAGTTTAATTTCTATTATTGATGGAAAAATTGCCAACATTGGTGATGCTACTGTAATGAAACCAGCTAAGCACGATATTGTAATTGACGCTTCTGGAAAACATGTTTATCCTGGATTCATTGCACCAAATTCAACATTAGGTTTAGTAGAAATTGATGCGGTTAGAGCTTCAGATGATGAAAGTGAAATTGGCGAATTCAATCCGCACGTAAGAAGTATTATTGCTTATAATGCCGAATCTAAATTGGTAGAAACTACTCGACCAAATGGTGTTTTATTAGCACAAATTTCACCTAGAGGTGGAAGAATTGCTGGAACATCTTCAATCGTACAATTAGATGCTTGGAACTGGGAAGATGCTTCCATCAAAACTGATGATGGCATTCACTTAAACTGGCCAAGAAGTTATTCAAGAGCTGGTTGGTGGGCAGAGCCAGGTGGAATTGAAATGAACAAAAACTACGATCCGCAAGTAAAAGCAATTCAAGAGTATTTCGACAATGCTTTTGCTTATTTAGGAAGCAAAAATGCTAAAAAAGACCTTCCTTACGAAGCTATGAAAGGCTTACAATCGGGTGAAAAAACCTTGTATGTAAATGCAAATGGCGAAAAAGAAATCATTGATGCGGTTTTATTCAAAAAGAAGAACAACATCAAAAACATGACGATTGTTGGTGGTTATTATGCCTTCAAAGTGGGGAATTTATTAAAAGAAAATAATGTTTCTGTATTATTAAAAAGAGTGCACGATTTGCCTTTATTAGAAGATGAAGATGTAAATTTACCCTATAAAAATGCTAAACTTTTAGTAGATGCTGGTGTTTTAGTAGGTTTACAAAACGCAGGTGACATGGAGCGTATGCAAACCAGAAACCTTCCATTTTACGCAGGAACTTGTGCTGCTTGGGGACTTTCAAAAGAACAAGCTTTGCAATTAATTACTGGTAATTCAGCGAAAATTCTTGGAATTGATAAACAATACGGAACATTAGAATCAGGAAAAAGTGCCACATTATTTATTTCTGAAGGAGATGCTCTAGACATGAAAACGAATATTATTTCATTCGCTTTTATTGATGGAAGACAAATCAGTTTAGAAAGTCACCACACAGAATTGTACGAACGTTACAAAGGAAAATTTGAACAACAAAAAAAATAACACCAAAAGCCTTTCAGTAAATGAGAGGCTTTTTTGTATTTTTGTCACATAATTTCTATTTCATGAAACAAATCACCTCGGTTCAAAATCCGTATATTAAATCGTTAGTTCAATTGCAAGAAAAAGGAAAAGTTCGCAAACAAACGGGCACTTTTTTAATTGAAGGAAAACGTGAAATTGAATTAGCACTAAAAGGTGGTTATGAATTAGAAACGATTTTATTTTTACCTGAAATTATTTCGGAAAGAGAAATAAAAAACCTTCTCAAATCGAGCGATGTTGAACTTATCGAAATTTCAAAAGAAGTCTATCAAAAATTAGCGTATCGCGATACTACTGAAGGAATTTTAGCCATTGCCAAAACAAAATCGTTAGCCTTATCCGATTTAAAATTATCTAAAAACCCATTGATTTTAATTGGAGAATCATTAGAAAAACCAGGAAACGTAGGCGCTATTTTAAGAACCGCTGATGCCGCAAACATTGATGCGGTTATTATCGCTAATCCAAAAAGTGATTTATACAATCCAAACATCGTTCGCTCCAGTGTAGGTTGTTTGTTTACTCGACAAATTGCTGTTGGAACTACAGAAGAAGTCATAGCGTATTTGAAAGCAAATAACATTAATATTTATTCGGCAACTTTACAAGATTCAACTGAATATCATACACAAAATTACACTACTCCTTCTGCTTTAGTTGTAGGAACCGAAGCTACAGGTTTATCCGAAAAATGGCGAACAGAAAGCACTAAAAACATCATCATTCCAATGCAAGGCGAAATCGATTCGATGAATGTTTCAGTTGCAGCAGCTATTTTACTATTCGAAGCCAAAAGACAAAGACAATTTCAATAACAATCACGAAGCTTCGGGACAAAATTCAACTTCTAATCTTTGTTCTTTATTCTTTTCTCTATTTTCTCTATTGCACAATTAGAAAAAATACTATACTTTTAGGTTGTTAAAGAAAATGTATGACAGAGTTAGAATTAGAAGCAGAAAACAAAGCCATTGCGCAAGAATATAAAGAATTACTTCGCATCAGTTATCAAACCCTTACTGATGAAGACAAAAAAATCATTCGTAAAGCATTTGATGTAGCTGTTGATGCACATAAAGACCAACGCAGAAAATCGGGTGAAGCCTATATTTTTCATCCTATTGCTGTTGCAAAAATTGTGGCACGTGATATTGGTTTGGGAGCTACTTCCATTGCTGCTGCATTAATGCACGATGTAGTTGAAGATACGGATATTACTGTTCAGGACATTGAAAAAATGTTCAATCCCAAGATTGCACAATTAGTTGAAGGACTAACTAAAATTGCCAAAGTTAAAACCGACCAAGAAATTTCAATGCAAGCGGAAAACTTCCGTAAAATGCTATTGACCTTAAATGACGATGTTCGGGTAATTATTATTAAAATCGCTGATAGATTGCACAATATGCAAACTATGGGAAGTATGGCAGATTACAAACAAGCCAAAATTGCTTCTGAAACCTTATATATTTATGCGCCACTAGCCCACCGTTTAGGACTATACAACATCAAAACACAATTAGAAGATTTAGGACTAAAGTATACCGAACCCGAAGTATACAATGATATTGTTAGTAAGATTAAAGAAACCAAAGAAGAGCAAGACTCCTATATTAAATCTATTTCTGATGTTTTGAGTAAATCAATGGTTGATGAAGGAATTGAATTTACAATTAAAGGTCGACCAAAGTCTATTTATTCTATACGAAGAAAGATGAAGATGCAAGGCGTTACTTTTGATGAAGTATATGATAAATTCGCTTTACGCATAATTTATAAAGCCAATCAACATGATGAAAAATTTATTGCTTGGAAAATTTACTCCGTTGTAACAGACCATTATCGTCCATCTCCAAGTCGATTACGCGATTGGATTTCATCACCAAAATCATCAGGTTACGAAGCATTGCACATAACCGTAATGGGACCAAAAGGACGTTGGGTAGAAATTCAAGTACGTAGCGAACGCATGGACGAAATTGCAGAAAAAGGCTATGCAGCGCACTACAAATATAAAAACGGTGCAACAGAAGAACATGGATTAGAAATTTGGCTGAACCAGTTGAAAGAAGCTTTAGAAAATTCAAGTGCCAATGCAGTTGATTTCGTTGAAGACTTCAAGCTGAATTTATATGCTAAAGAAATTTATGTATTTACCCCTAAGGGCGAAATCAAATCGTTACCTAAAGGTGCTACTTCATTAGACTTTGCGTTTAGCATTCACTCGGAAATAGGTGTAAAAACTAGAGGAACAAGGGTTAACGGAAAATTAGTTCCTTTGAACCATGTTTTAAATAGTGGTGACCAAGTGGAAATTATAACTTCCGCGAATCAAAAACCTACTTCGCAATGGTTAGATTATGTAACTACCTCGAGAGCAAAAAATAAAATTAAAAATGTTCTAAACGAGAACACCAAAAAAATTGCCGAAGATGGTAAAGAAATTCTTACCCGAAAATTACGCCATTTAAAAATTACACTTAACGAAAACACAACCAATGAATTAGTTAATTATTTTAAATTTCAAACTAGTTTAGATTTATATTATAGAGCGGGTATTGGCGCCATTGAAAACCAACAACTAAAAGAATTTGCAGCTCAAAAAAGTAATACGTTGGTTAATTTCTTTAAGAAAACCATGAAGCGTTCGCCTTCTAGCCAAACCGAACAAATAAACAAAAACGAAATCAGTAAAAAATACGATTTACTGGTATTTGGTTCAGAACAAGATAAACTTGATTATAAATTATCAAGCTGTTGTAACCCAATCCCAGGAGACGAAGTGTTTGGTTTTGTTAGTATTAACGAAGGAATTAAAGTACACAAAAAAGATTGTCCAAACGCTATCAGCATGCAATCAAATTATGCATATAGAATTATTCAAGCAAAATGGATAGACTCCTCACAAGAAGAGTTTAAAGCTATTTTAAAAATAACTGGAATGGATGTTTTAGGCTTAACCAACGAATTAACAAAAGTTATATCAAACCAAATGAATGTAAATATCCAAAGCATCTCTTTAAGTAGCGAGGCAGGAATTTTTAATGGGCAAGTAGCAGTTGTCGTCCAAAACAATACTATTCTGAAAAAACTCATTGAAAACATCAAGAAAGTAGATGGAATTGATAAAGTAACAAGGGTTTATAATAATTAACAAAAGTTAATAACTAAAATACCATCTATTAAATTTAGACTTTTTTACAATGCAAAAATAACACTATCTTTGCAATTATTTCATTAACCAAAACAATGGAAAACAAAAATCAGGAAATTGTAAAAAATGTTTTTACTAAATATTTAGAAGAAAAAGCACACCGCAAAACACCAGAACGTTTTGCTATTCTTCAGGAAATTTACAATGCAACCGAGCATTTTGATATCGAATCTTTGTACATCAAAATGAAAAATAAAAATTATCGCGTAAGTAGAGCTACACTCTATAATACTATCGAACTTTTATTAGAATGCGGTCTGGTTCGTCGCCATCAATTTGGACAAAATCAAGCGCATTATGAAAAATCATATTTCGATAAACAACACGATCACATTATTTTAACAGATTCTGGTGAAGTTATCGAATTTTGTGACCCAAGAATTCAACAAATAAAACAAACCATGGAAGAAATGTTTGGAATTGATATTCAAACCCATTCACTTTATTTCTACGGCACAAAAAAACAACAATAGAATATAATTAATTAAGTACAGACGTTGCAATGCAACATCTCAACAACAACAAACAACACAACACAATGACTGTAGATTTACTACTTGGATTACAATGGGGAGACGAAGGAAAAGGAAAAATCGTTGACGTTCTTACCTCAAAATATGATATTATTGCACGTTTTCAAGGTGGACCAAATGCGGGACACACATTAGAATTCGATGGAATTAAACACGTTTTAAGAACTATTCCTTCTGGAATTTTCCACAAAAACGCTATTAATATTATTGGAAATGGAGTTGTAATTGACCCTGTAGTTTTCCAAAAAGAAATTGAAGGTTTAGCAAAATTCAATATGGATGTTACGGCTAAATTATTCATTTCTAGAAAAGCACACTTAATTTTGCCAACACACCGTTTATTAGATGCTGCTTCAGAAGCATCAAAAGGAAAAGCAAAAATTGGTTCTACTTTAAAAGGTATTGGCCCAACATACATGGACAAAACCGGTAGAAATGGTCTTCGTATTGGTGATTTAGAATTAGAAGATTTCAAAGAAAGATACAGAACTTTAGCTGACAAACACGAAGCGATGATTAAGTTCTACGATGTAGAATTACAATACAATCTTAAAGAAATGGAAGATGAGTTTTTTACAGCAGTAGAAGACTTAAAGAAATTAACTTTCATTGATAGTGAAGAATATTTAAACAAAGCATTAAAAGAAGGAAAATCAATTTTAGCTGAAGGAGCACAAGGTTCTTTATTAGATGTTGATTTTGGAACTTATCCATTTGTAACTTCATCAAACACAACAGCAGCTGGAGCTTGTACTGGTTTAGGAATTGCACCTAACAAAGTAAAAGACGTTTTCGGAATTTTCAAAGCATACACCACTCGTGTAGGTAGCGGCCCTTTCCCTACAGAAGATTTTGAAGAAGCTGGGCAAACAATGGCAAAAGTAGGAAATGAGTTTGGTTCAGTTACTGGACGTGCTCGTCGTTGTGGTTGGTTAGATTTAGTAGCTTTAAAATATGCCGTTCAAGTAAATGGTGTTACACATTTATACATGATGAAAGGCGATGTGCTTTCAGGATTTGACACCTTACAAGTTTGTACAGGTTACAACTATAAAGGTCAAAAAATTCAACATTTACCATACAACATTGAACCAGAAAATGTAACACCAATTTTCACAGAAATGAAAGGATGGAAAGCGGATTTAACTGGTATGACAACGTATGATGAATTACCACAAGAATTAAAAACATACATCGAATTCATTGAAAAAGAAGTCGAAGTACCAATCAAAGTTATTTCGGTTGGACCAGACAGAAAACAAACAATCACAAAATAATTACCAAAACGCTTTCTATTGAAAGCGTTTTTTTATACTCGAAACTGATAAAAAAATCTTAATTCGCTACCGACTTTCTACTTTTTACTTAAATTTGACTCAAAATAAATTCGACTTGAAAAACACATTTTTTTATATCGCCTTCTTACTACTTTCAATTACCTTTTCGGTAGCGCAGGAAAAGAAAAAAATCATCATTGAAAACTCAGATTTCGTTGATATGAATCAAACCGAGATTCCAGGCGCAATTGTGTTTACTGGAAATGTTCGTATAATACACAATGGTGTAAAAATGTTTTGCAACAAAGCCTATCATTTTAAAGATGAAAATTACATAAAAGCATTTGGAAACGTTCAAATGAATCAAGGCGACACCATTACTATGAATAGCCGTTATGCAGAATACAATGGTGATAAAGAACTTGCTTTTGCTACGGGAGATGTGGTTTTACGTTCGCCAGAATCTACATTAACAACCGATACCGTTTATTTTGATAAGAAAAATCAAGTAGCATCTTACAATACCTACGGCACCATTCACAACAAAGAAAATACGTTGAAAAGTAAATCAGGTCGCTATTATGTAGACCAAAAAAAATACAAATTTACAACTGCAGTAACAGTTACGAATCCAGAAAGCACAATCAAAACCAATAA
>JBIKZB010000079.1:0-7355 GCA_044354955.1 Flavobacterium sp.
CCAACAACTCTTTTACGGAATTTAAATCGGCTCCATTATTCAACAAATGTGTTGCAAAGGAATGCCTAAGAACGTGTGGACTCTTCTTTTCTTTTTTCGAGACAGTACTAAAGTAATCATTTATTAGCCGATAAACAAACGATTCACTTACTTTATTTCCGTTTTTTGACAAAATTAACATGTCGCCATTGTTAATTACCTCTAAATGATTCCGTTGCTCCTTATACAATTTAAAAAGAGTTATCGTACAATCTAGCATTGGAATAATCCGTTCTTTATTTCTTTTTCCAATTACTCTGATTGTTTTTTGAATTTCATTGATGCTGTTCATCTTTAAGTTGATCAACTCCGCTCTTCTTATTCCAGTGGTATAAAAAAGCTCTATTACAAACTGATTTCGAATCCCTTCAAAATCATTTGTATATTCATTTTCAGAAAAAACATCTTGTAATTCTTTCTCAGAAAAAGGAATTTGAACTTTCTTAGCTGTTTTTAGTGATTTATGTTTTAATAATGGATTAATCGAAATCTGCTTCACCTTCAACAAAAATTTGTAATACGATTTTAAAGCCGATATTTTACGATTAACCGAAGTAGTTGAAATGTTTTGTTCAACAAGAACCACAATCCAATTTCTAACATGTGGATAAATAACTTCTTCGAGACTTACAGATTGACCCAGAAGATATTCTTGAAAAGATTTGATATCATCTAAATAAGCGCGAACCGTTAAAGGAGAATAGTTTTTCTCTTTAACCAAATAATCCTGATATGCTTGTAGATTTGTAGACATAAAAAAACCGCTAACAACAAAGTTACACTTTATTAATTAGCGGTTAGTATAGTTTTTCAAAAATATTAACTCTCTAATGAGTCTCTCAATCCTTGAATGTAAGATGCTTTTTGGATCTTAGCTCTGTTTACAACAGATGGTTTAATAAAAGCTTGACGTGCACGTAACTGACGAACAGTTCCTGTTTTATCAAATTTTCTTTTATAGCGCTTTAATGCTCTATCGATATTTTCTCCGTCTTTAATTGGTATAATTAACATAATATAGACACCTCCTCTCGTTAAGGGTGCAAATGTAGAAAATAATTATGAATTAAAAATTAAAAATTAAAAATTATTTTACTGCTGGCTTATAATTCTGATTATCAATTATCATCTTTGATAAAATCTCTTTCAAAATCTCAGAAGTTCCTCCACCAATTGGGCCTAATCGACTATCTCTTAATAAACGTGCTAATGGATATTCTTCCATGTAACCGTAACCTCCTAACATTTGTAAACAATCGTAAATTGCTAAATCGGAAACCTTAGTTGACTTTAATTTAGCCATAGTTGCTTCTTTAACCACATATTCACCTTTATTCAATCTTGCTACTGCAGCATAATTGAATATTTTACAATGCTCTACTTCGGTTGCGTGCTCTACCATAGTATGTCTTAAAGCTTGGAATTTGTTAATTGTACTTCCAAAAGCCTCGCGTTGAGACATATATTCTATTGTATACTCAATTGCATATTCAGCTCTTGCATGTGCATTGATTGCCATGATTAAACGTTCTAATGCAAAATGCTGCATTATGTAAGGAAATCCTTTCCCTTCTTCTCCCATTAAGTTTTCTAATGGAATTTCAACATTATCAAATGCAAGTTCAGCCGTATCAGAAGCTCTCCAACCTAATTTATCCAATTTAGTAGCAGATATTCCATTTGTTTTAGCATCAACTAAAAATATACTTATTCCTTTATTTCCTAACTCAGGATTTGTTTTTGCAGCAACTACGTAGTAATCTGCGTAAACTCCGTTTGTAATAAATGTTTTAGAACCATTAATAATGTATTTGTCTCCTTTTTTCACTGCATTTGTACGCATACCTGCTACATCGCTCCCTCCAAAAGGCTCAGTAATACACAAAGCTCCAATTTTATCACCTAAAATACTTGGAGCCAAGTATTGTTGTTTGATTCTTTCATCACCTTCTGCATTTAAATGCGTCATTGCTAAATAGGCGTGTGCCCACATAGCTGCTGCAAAACCAGAAGATTTTACTTTTTGAAGTTCTTCTAAAAACACAACTGTGTAAAACAAATCCAAATTCATTCCACCATAAGCTTCAGGATAGTTTAACCCAAAAAAGCCCATATCACCAAATTTTTTCCAAATAAAGCGCTCAATTGTTCCTGTTTTTTCCCATTTTTCAATGTGTGGCACCACTTCCTTATGTAAAAAATCTCTAAAACTCTTTCTAAATAATTCGTGTTCTTCTGTGAAATATATTGAATTCATATAATTTTAAATTGTATTGTTTATTGATAATAATTTTAAAAAACCAAATATAAGGCGATTATATTTATTTTTTCGTTAGGCATTCCCTTAATTTTTGTTAAATCCGCAATTTCTTTAATTCCATTATTCATGGTTCTGTAAATAACAATTTCTTTTGCTAATGCATAATTGAAATAAGGGAATTTTGCTAATTCTTTCTGAGACAAATCATTTATAGCAATTTTTTTAATTCCGTTTTGACTCTTTACCACAAAACGTTTTTCCAAATCTGTCAGAGCTTCAGGGCTAATACCCCACATAAACTGAAATTGTTCCATACTCACAAAACTTCCTAACTTTTCTTTTTCTAGTAAAATTTTATCTGCGAGTTTTTCACCAATTCCATAAACTGCAATTAAATCTTCTCTGGTAGCAATGTTAATGTCTTTTTGAATAATTTTCTCTTTTTCCCTTGGCGAAAACTTATGAAACTTTCCTGAAGTAGTTGTACCTTTATTTATTACCCAATCTGGAAATTTAAAATAAGGACTAACCTTTGCTAAAAAAACATTTGACACCTGAGTAATTTCTTGAAATTCTTTTGCAGAATTTACAAATTTTCCTTTTTTCCGATAAGCATGCAAACGATCAATTTCTTGGACAGACATTCCTAATTTATAACCTTTGTAATCGGTAATATAATTAGGATTGAATGGATAAATCGTATCCTTTTTTGTTGCTTGAATATTTTTTAGGCTATCAATTTCATTTTGAACTAACAACCATTCTTTGTCTTCAGTATAATTTTCATTGGATACTAATTGATTTTTGAGAAAGAAATAACTCAATTGCACAATAACTATGATACCAAACAACAAAAAAATCCCACTTCTGTGTTCTCTTGAAAACAGGAAGTAGGATTTAATCTTATTCATTTTTCTATAAAAATTAATCGTTTTTTCTAGTCAATTCGTCATTATTCTCCTCATAAGAATCTGGTTCTTGTTTAGGAGGAGTGCTTAAAACCAAGTAGAAAAAATAAAGTGTTACACCGGTTACTGTACAAACTGACAATAACATTGTTATTAGAGCTGCTGAATTCATAATTATATTCTCCCTTCTTTTTTACGTTTTTTATAAGCCACAAATACTAAGTATGAAATTCCTAAGAATACCAATAGTAATAATAATCTTGAAGCATTTACGAATAATATGGTATCGTTCAATACTTCTAATTCTTTAGCATCTGTGGTTTTTGCAATTTTTTCATATAAATCCTTGTTTATGATTTTATCCCAAACTCCTGGTAAACTTGAAAAGAAAACAACTCCTAAGAATAATGGTGTAACAAATTTGATAATAAATTTATATATACCAGGCACTTTAATATCAGCTCCGGTTGTAATTTCTTTCCATCCTTTATCCATACCAAAAATCCAGGCAAAAAGAATAATTTCAAAGAAAGCAAAAACTACTAATGAGAAAGTTCCTGCCCAATAATCATATTCGTCAAAAACACCGTAATTAAAGAATAAAACCGTTGGAAGTCCTAATAAGAAAACCAAACCTCCGAAAGCCCATGCTGCATTTTTGTGTTTCCAGCCAAACTCATCTTGTAAGAATCCCATAACTGGTGTTCCCATAGCTAAAGAAGAAGTAATTCCAGCGAAGAACAACAAACCAAACCAACAAACTCCACACAAGATCGCTAAAACCGTTCCCCATTGTTCAAACAAGAATGGCAATGTTTTAAATCCTAATCCTAAACCTCCAGTTTGTGTCATTTCCAACACTTTATCAACTCCTAAGTACCCAACTGATATTGGTATAATGATAGCCGCTCCTAAAACCACTTCCACAAACTCATTCATCCAACCTGCACTCATAGCATTCAAGGCAATATCATCATTCTTTTTTACATAAGAAGCATAACATTGAATAGAACCCATTCCAACAGATAGTGTAAAAAAGATTTGACCAGCTGCAGCTAACCAAACTTTTGGAGACCATATAGTAGAAAAATCAGGTGTCCATAAGAAATTTAAACCTACTGATGCGTCATTAATAGCTCCTGCAACTCCTGCTTCCACATTAAAAGCCATAATTGCCAAGAAAACACCAAAGACAATTAACAATGGCATACCTACTTTTGCTACTTTTTCAACACCACCACTTAAACCCTTAGATAAAATCCATGTGTTTAACAAAAGACATAAAATCCAAAAGAAAATAGTTTCTACAGGCATTTCTAAACCAACATAGCTATTAAAAAATCCAGCTACTTCCTCTTGCGATTGACCTGCAAAAGTTCTAGAAATACTATGCCACACCCAACTTAATGTCCATGACTCAAGGTAACAATAATAAGCCGCTACGGCTAAATTGGTAAAAATTCCAAAAACACCTATGTATTTCCAAAATTTTCTCTTATCCATACTATCTAAAATGAACGGTGTGCTATGGTGACCACTTTTCCCACCAAATCTTCCCATACTCCATTCTACAAACAATAATGGTATCCCCATTAATAAAAAACAAACTAAATAAGGAATGATAAACGCTCCTCCTCCATTTTGTACTGCTTGAACTGGGAATCTTAAAAAATTACCTAATCCTACAGCATTTCCAGCCATGGCTAAAATAAGTCCAACTCGTGAACCCCACGATTCTGTATTTGTTGACATAAAAATATATTGGTTGTTAATTTTTCAAAGATAAGAAAACTATCTAAAATTCAAATAAAAGTTACAATTTATGAAATATTATAAGTCAAAAACTGAACTTCTCTTAGTTTTAATCATATCTTTTAGCTTTAATAGAAATGCTAATGTTAGATAAAACCCAAACCCTAAACCCACTGTAACGAATGAAATATAGATAAAAAACAAGCGAACATTAGTCGCACGCATTCCTAATCGATCCGCCAAACGAGAAGCTACGAAAAACCCATGTTTTTCAAAAAAATGCATTATATTTTGAATCATATTCCTTTAATTTCATTCAAAAGTACAACTAATTTTTAAGTAAAAAAGTCCCAATTGCACATTGTAAACATTTTTTTGCATCGCAATATTCTTTTTTTAATTGCAACAAAGATTGTGATTGAAACGCATTTTCTGCTAAAATTCCAATTGCAGCAAATTTATCAATAATAATATTCTTTTCTGGTTGTAGAGCAGTTGTCAATTCAATTATTTCTTGAGATAATTCCTTATGCAAACTTTGCTCATAAGCAAATCGAACTGGAATTAGGGTATTCATCACAATTAAATCAATAAAAGAATGAGACATTTTCTTTTTCTTAGCCACGCTTTTTTTATCAAAATTATAATGTGTTTCCCAATAATCATTGACTTCTATTTGAAACAAAGTATAGATTTCAGTAATAGACGAAACATTGACAATCTTTGAGAACAAATTGTGCTCTTTATGATATAAAGCTGCTAATTGTGCCAAACGAATAGTTGGAAAATTATCTGGTCGATGTTTGAAAAATTCAACTTTGTCAAAAACTCCTATAGAAATAGTATATTTATGGCATAAATAATTATAATCACGTTGTAATTTATTTGGATAACTATCTTGAAAATTTGTTTGTAACATATTGGCTTGACCAAAAAATAGCGCTTCTAAATTTTCGATTGTAAATGATTCTTTTCGTATAACTGAAAACGGAATCGACTTTGCCATATTTAAAAATAAAGCACCATTTGTATTTAATCCAAAATTCTTAGCTAAAAGACAAAACAAAACCGCTTCCCAATCATTATTCGATTCTTTTAGTAATCGAGCAATTTCAGATGACTTTCGCTCCAAGCGTTCAAAATACAAACGTTCTTGCCAATTTTTAAAAATAAAATCATTCACTTTTTGAATATCATTTTCACAATAAATCCAAGACTTTTGAGTAATTAAAGATTGGTATTTATGTACATCGGTCAATGCTATGTAATTCCTCAATTCAAGTGTTGGGATTTCAAGATTATCTTTTCTAAAAATGGGTGTATCATGCTCCCAAACTACATGTAAAATAACTGAATCATAATTTGCATCTTTCTCATGATTATGTAAATACCAATCCGATGACTTGAGATGAATTTCAATGTTTCCAGCCCATTTTTGATTACCAATAATAATTTGTGCATTGAAAAAATCAGGACCTGCAAGTTGCAAATATTGACCTGAATGTAGAATCTGAATCGATTCTCCTATTGTGGTTTGAAGTTGAGTAACAGCAAATTTCTTATGCTGCCACACGTGGTGCAAAAAATCTTCTTTCATTCTGTATGGCGTATATAATTTAAAACAAAGATAAAAAAAACACCTGTAAAAATAAAATTTGCAGGTGTTTTTTAAGAACTAAAAATGATTTATTTTATTGAACCAATAATGTCATATTTAGTAATAATGTGATGTTTCCCATTTCCTAAATCAACTATAACCGCTTGGTTATCTTTCGTAATTAGCTTTGAAACATCTTCAACCGGTGTTCCAATTTTTACAATTGGAAATGGTTTCCCCATTACTTCACGAATTGGACGTTCAGCTGTATTTTTATCTGAAATGAAACTTTGAAATAAATCCGATTCATCAACAGAACCAACAAATCCGTTCACATCAACTACTGGAATTTGTGAGATTTTATATTTTCTCATACGTTCAATTGCGTGCGAAACCAATTCTTCTGTACGAACTATAACTAATGGTTTGTCAATATGTTCTTTGATTAAATCTTCTGCTTTAGTGATTTCTTCTTCTAAGAAACCTCTTTCACGCATCCAATCATCATTAAACATTTTTCCAACATAACGGCTTCCAGAATCGTGAAATAAGACCACAACTACATCTTTTGGACCAAAGTGTTCTTTTAACTGCAATAAACCCTTTACAGCAGCTCCAGCAGAGTTTCCAACAAAAATACCTTCTTCTAACGCGATTTTTCTGGTATAAACAGCTGCATCTTTATCAGTTACTTTCGTAAAACCATCAATTAAAGAAAAGTCAACATTTTTAGGCAAAATGTCTTCACCGATTCCTTCTGTGATGTATGAATAGATTTCGTTCTCATCAAAAATTCCAG
>JBIKZB010000080.1:0-7314 GCA_044354955.1 Flavobacterium sp.
AATCCCTTCCATTAAAGATAAAGCATTAAGAATCAACCTTAATGAAAACATCTATGGAACGTTTGCTGAAATTGGAGCAGGACAAGAAACAGTGCGTAACTTTTTTAGAGCTGGAGCTTCCTCTGGTACTATTGCAAAAGCAATGTCAGCGTATGACAAAGACTTTAGTGATGCTATTTATGGCGAAGAAGCTGATGGTCGTTATGTAACAGAAAGTCGTCTTCGCAAAATGTTAACGCATGAAATTAATCTTGTGGAACAACGTTTAAGCAGAGACAAACATCCTAATAAATTGTTCTTTAGTTACGCGAATACTGTTGCCACCATTGATTTTGCAAAACAATTTAAAGGACATGGTTGGGTAGGAATAGTATATCAAGTTGAACCAGACGAAGATTATAACGAAATTATTCTTCACATCCGATTTAAAGAAAATGATGCCAAATTACAACAAGAAACCTTAGGGACTTTAGGGGTAAACCTGATTTATGGCGCTTTTTACAAATACAACGATCCTAAAAAATTACTTCGTTATTTATACGACCATTTAGATAAAGATCAATTAGAAATTGATACGGTAAATTTCTCAGGTCCACGTTTTGCTAATGTTGACAATCGTTTGATGAGTTTGCAATTGGTTAAAAATGGAATGACCGATGCCGTAATGTTTGGTCCTGATGGAAAAAACATACTTCCAGCTGCGGTTTTATACAAGAAAAACATCTTAGCTTTAAGAGGAAGTTTTAGACCAGTTACTAAAGTAAATATGGATATGTATGAAGAATCATACAACATGTTTATTAAAGAAAATAAAGTAGCAGAAGAAAATACGTTTGTAGTTTTTGAAATTACGCTTTCCAACTTAAAAGCAGAAGGAGAAATTGACGAACGCGATTTCTTAGACAGAGCCGAATTACTTTGTAATTTAGGTAAAAATGTAATGATTTCTAATTTCCAAGAGTATTTCAAAGTAGTAGAATATTTTTCTAATTATTCTAAAGCACGTATGGGATTAGCCATGGGTGTTAATAATTTAGTGGAAATTTTCGATGAAAAATATTACCGCCATTTATCTGGTGGAATCTTAGAAGCCTTTGGTAAATTATTTTATCGCGATTTAAAAGTATACTTATATCCGATGAAAGATGATAATGGAAATGTCGTTACTTCTGAAAATCTTAAAGTACATCCAAGAATGAAAGAATTGTACAAATTCTTCAAATTCAACGGAAAGGTAATTGATATTAAAGATTACGAAGAAAAGAACTTAGATATTTTCTCCAGAAAAATACTTAAAATGATTTGTAAAGGCGAAACAGGTTGGGAAGATATGCTTCCTGAAGGAACTGCCGATATTATTAAGAACGAAAAACTATTCTCTTACGCTTGCGAAGTCGATTTTAAAGAAGTAGAGAAAATTGAATAATATAGAAAATCACTCCTAAAAAGAGTGATTTTTCGTTTTACGCTATTATTTTTGCAAAAACAAATTCTATGAACATCCGCCTTTTAACTATTGGGAAAACCGATAATAAATCGTTACAAACCTTAATTGATGATTACACCAAGCGTTTGTCGTTTTACGTAAAATTTGATTTGGAAATTATTCCCGATATCAAAAACGTAAAAAATTTATCGGAAGCCCAACAAAAAGAAAAGGAAGGCGAATTGATTTTATCCAAAATCACCTCAACAGACCATTTAATTTTACTAGACGAAAACGGAAAAACCTTCAGCAGTGTGGGTTTCTCAGACTTTTTACAAAAGAAAATGAATGCTGGAACTAAAACCTTAGTGTTTGTAATTGGCGGTCCGTATGGATTTAGTGAAACTGTTTATCAAAAAGCACAAGGCAAAGTATCCTTATCAGAAATGACATTTTCGCATCAAATGGTGCGCCTTTTTGTAATTGAACAAATTTATAGGGGCTTTACGATTTTGAGAAATGAACCGTATCATCATCAGTAGAGAGTTGGGAGTTGGAAGTTAGGAGTTGGAAGTTAGGAGTTTTTTAAGTCGTTAATTTTGCCAAGAAAAATATTCTTCTGAATTAGATATAACTTCTCTTATTGAAATAGTATCAACAATTTTCCAATGTGCTGTATAAGTCCCTGCTCCATCGGAAAAGAAACCATATAAAACATATTGATTTCCTTCCTTAAATATTTTAAATTGATGTTTTGATAATTCGCCACTTAAATTTGGATTAAACATTGATGTGACATCTAAAATAATCTTATTTTTTCCAATTTCTAAAACCAAATTGGTCAATTGATTTTTAGGCTTATCTACAGGAATATCTGAGCCATACCAAATAGCATTATCAATTGCACAAATATATTGAACATCAAAATCATTTTTACAAATTTTAATATGATGTTCCTTTTCGTCAAAAGTTTTTATTGCCCAATGTAACTTGATGTTATTTTCAAATAAAATTTCACCCTCAGTAACTTGAGCAATTGAATTAAAATTTGATAATAAAATTAAAAGAAAAATGTACTTCATGAAACCTATTTACTCATTTTGAAAACTCCCAACTTCTTACTTCCTAATCCCAACTTAAAGCTTACACCCACATTCTGGCAATTTCTTCTCATCATACACAAACTCAAAAGAAGACAATTGAATTTCAGCATTTGTTGCTTTCCATGCCAATATTTTATTTTGAATGTATTGGTCATACGTTAAGCGGTTATCAAAATTCAAGTGCAGCATTGTAATTTTTCCATCATTTGTGAAATCGGCAAATTCTTTAATAAAATCGATGAATTCTTCCCGAGAGATATCGTTCCCATCCACCGTAATTTTATTGTCTTTATTAAAATTTACCGTGAAATTGTGGAAATTTCTGTAATGCTCGGCGTGTTTTTTAATGAAAAATTTAGAAAAATGCTTGCTGTATTTAAATTGAACATCTGTAAATGGAAAAAAAGCTAAATTTTTAGCCACACTATCTGAATAAGTAAAAACATTCATTGTTCCAGCTTTTGAATGCGAACTACTTTTTTTCTTCTCTTGCAATTCCATTAGTTCTGGAATGACTAATTTCAAAGGCAAACGTTTGTCGATATTAAAAACCCAATTGGTAGAAGAAATCGAATTTTTACGATTTACCTCAATGATGGTGTCTAATTTTTCTTTGTCATCTGGATTTTCTTCCGTTTTAAAGAACATGTAAATAGGAGAATGATCAGTCATATCTTTCAGAACCGAAACATTTTCTTGCGGCAACAAAACTTCTTCATTATTACAAGAAAACAAACCCATCAAGGCAACAATAGCAACTAATTTCTTCATCATTATTTTAATTTACTTACTAATTTAATACATTCCACCGCTTCTTTTACATCGTGCACTCTTAGGATTTTAGCTCCTTTTTGTAACGCAATCGTATTTAAAACCGAAGTTCCGTTCAAAGCTTCTTGCGGTGAATTTTCTAACACTTTATAAATCATTGATTTTCTTGAAATTCCAGCTAATAATGGCAACTCTAACATCGAAAACAACTCCATTTTATGCAACACTTCGTAATTCTGTTCTAACGTTTTCGCAAAACCAAATCCAGGGTCGATTATAAGATCCGAAATTCCGAAACTTCTCGCCTTTTGAATGCGTTCCGAAAAATAAAAAATCATTTCTTTTACAATGTCTTCGTAATTCGTTAGACTTTGCATGGTTTGCGGATTGCCTCGCATGTGCATCATAATATAGGGCACTTTCAAATCAGCAACGGTTTCCAACATTTTTTCATCTAATAAACCCGCCGAAATATCATTTATTATTCCTACCCCATGTTCCACTGCAACCTTAGCAACATTTGCCCGAAATGTATCTACCGATAAAACAATAGATGGGAAATGATCAACCAATTCTTTAATTATGGGAACTAACCGTTTGATTTCTTCTTCTTCCGAAACAAATTCAGCACTTGGCTTGCTCGAATAGGCTCCAATATCAATAAAATCAGCTCCTTCAGACAGCATTTTATCTACTTGATGCATAATAGAATTGATTTCATTGTGCTTACCTCCGTCATAAAACGAATTGGGTGTCACATTCAAAATCCCCATTACTTTTGGCAAGTTTAAATCGATAAGTCTGCTATTACAATTGATTGTCATTTTATTTCTATATCTTTTTACTTTTGACTTTTCCCTTTTGACTTAATTCATTACTTTTGGTAAAATTTCACACAAATATACAGTAAATAATGTCGAATACTTCTCAACAATATGATAAAGTTATAGCGGTTTGTCGCGATTTATTTTCCAAAAAAGCGTATGATTACGGCACTGCGTGGCGTGTTTTACGTTTGCCATCCTTAACCGATCAAATTTTCATTAAAGCCCAAAGAATTCGTAGTTTACAAGAAAACGAAGTACGCAAAGTAGACGAAGATGAAACTTCAGAATTCATCGGAATTATCAATTATTCAGCCATGGCTTTGATTCAAATGGAAAAGGGAATTGCCAAACAACCTGATTTATCGGCGGATGAAGCAATTAGATTGTATGATGAAAAAATCGCTACAACTAAAAGCTTAATGGAGAACAAAAACCATGATTATGGTGAAGCTTGGCGCGATATGCGAATCAGCTCTTTAACCGATTTAATCATTCAGAAATTACTACGCATAAAGCAAATCGAAGATAACAAAGGAAAAACATTAGTTTCAGAAGGTATTGATGCGAATTATCAAGACATGATTAACTATTCCATTTTTGCATTAATTTTAATGGAAAACAAATAACAAGTCGTTAACACGATAGCTTTTTAGTAAGTTGTATTTTTATCAAAATTAAAAATTGAACATGAAGAAAGAAAACATAATTTGGATTTTACGCCTTATCATTTCAGTCTTATTTATTGTTTCTGCAGTAGCTAAATTATATCCATCTCCCTATTTTGCAATTTCTACTTTTGAAGTGAAGCAATTGTATCCATTAGGATTTTCGGAAAGTATTGCACCCTATTTTTCAAGAATATTAATTGGGATTGAATTTGCTTTAGGAATTTCGATTCTGCTAAAAGATTACTTGAAAAAAATTACGATTCCGGCAACCATTTTATTATTAGCCATATTTGTAATTCATTTAAGTTACACCACTTTTGTAAGCGGAAATGCTGGCAATTGTGGTTGTTTTGGAGAATTACTACCCATGACTCCCGTGGAAGCAATCATTAAAAACATCATCGCTATTGGGTTATTAGTTTGGTTATTCAAATTACTACCTGCGGATGGAAAATCGAATTTTTGGTTGTTGAAATCGGTAAGTCTAGGATGCGTTTTAGGACTTTTCATGTTAGCTCCAATTCGTCCCGTAGCAGAAGTTATTGAAGAACCAACTTCTGAAATTCAAGAAAATTTAGGTGTTGTAGTGGATTCAACTTCTCTGTTAAGTTCAGAAGAACCAGAAACTACAATCGCAAAAGATACCGTTAAAAAAGTAGAAGAAAAGAAAACCGAAGGCGCTCCTAAGAAAGTAAAATCGGGTTACGAAAAATATTTTTCAGGGATTGATAACGATAAAAAGATTCTGTGCTACTTTGTTCCGGGTTGCGACCATTGTATGGACACGGCAAAAGAATTGAATGAAATGCGTAAAAAAGACAAGAACTTCCCTCCTGTTTATGTGATTTTTATGAACGAAGAACCAGAGAAAATCCCAACATTCTTTGAATTTGCAGGCACTAAATTTCCTTATAAAATGATTGATGTAATTCCGTTTTGGACCGAATTAGGCAATGGAAGAGATACTCCGGGCGTGAAATATCTATGGAATGGCAACGAATTCAAATATTACGACGGAATTAGTGATAATAAATTCAATGGTACCGAATTCAAAAAACTAATAAAAAAACCGTATTCGGAATTAAAAAAATAATTCTAAACACATAGAAACATAGGAAATTGTAAAGCGTTGTCTATTGTGATAAAATCCTAAGATTTTATTCTAAAACAAACTTTTAAAAGAAAGCTATTAAAATAAAAACTATGTACCTATGTGTTTAAAATAAATAAAAAGTAAATTATGATAAAGAAAATATTCGTTTTAGCTACGATGCTAATTAGTACTTTAGGCTGTGCTCAAAAAGAGGAAACTACGTTTAAAAAAGAAGGTTTAGGAAATGTAATGGTTACCAAAGAAAACCAACCGATTACGTTTTCAGAAATTCTAAAAAAATACGAAGGAAAAACGATTGTAATTGATGTTTGGGCTTCTTGGTGTTCGGATTGTATCAAAGGAATGCCTAAAGCAAAAGCCTTACAAGAAAAATACCCAGAGGCAACTTACCTTTTCATTTCTATGGACAAAACGTACGAAGCTTGGTTAAAAGGAATTGAAAAATACGATGTAAAAGGCGAACATTACCTAACATCCGACGGAATGAAAGGTGTTTTTGGAAAATCGATTAATTTGGATTGGATTCCTAGATACATGGTAGTAGATAAAACCGGAAAAATTGCGCTTTACAAAGTAATTGAAGCCGATGATGAAAAATTAATTAAAACTTTAGAATCTTTAAAATAATGAGAAAAAATATCGTTGCCGGAAACTGGAAAATGCACAAAACTCAAAAAGAAACTGTTGCATTATTAGAAGAAATTATTGCAAAAAAAACAAATACAAGTGCTGAAATAATTGTTGCACCAACCTTTGTAAACCTATCAAAGGCGGTTGAAATTACAAATGGAAACGAAATTACAGTAGCGGCACAAAACATGCACCAAGCAGAAGGTGGCGCTTTTACTGGTGAAATTGCAGCTTCCATGTTAACCGATATAGGAGTAACAACCGTAATTTTAGGTCACAGCGAAAGACGTGCGTATTTTCATGAAACCGATGCTTTGTTAGCAAGTAAAGTAGATACCGCTTTAAAACACGAAATGCGTATAATTTTCTGTTTTGGCGAGGAATTAAAAGATCGTCAAATCAACAATCATTTTACTATTGTTGAAAATCAACTTCGTGATGGATTGTTCCATTTAGAAAAGAAGGACTGGGCAAATATCGTATTAGCTTATGAACCTGTTTGGGCGATAGGAACCGGAGAAACAGCTTCACCAGAACAAGCACAAGAAATGCACAAATTCATCAGAACATTAGTAGAAAAAGTGTATGGATTTGCCATTGCTGACGACCTAACTATTTTATATGGAGGAAGTGTAAAACCAGACAATGCCAAAGAAATCTTCTCAAAACCTGATGTTGATGGTGGCTTAATTGGTGGAGCCGCTTTAAAAGCTGATGACTTTTTAGCTATTGTGAATGGGTTTTAATTTTGTTGGAACACAGATGACACAGATTT
>JBIKZB010000081.1:0-7164 GCA_044354955.1 Flavobacterium sp.
CGAACCTCTATCGGTTTTATCGTGAGGAACTAACGAAAATTCCGGACTTCCGTCACATGTCCAATGTGCTGCTGGTTCGTCTTTGAATGATTTGGTAATAATTTCTACTTTTTCAGCTACCATAAAGGCAGAGTAGAAACCTAATCCAAAGTGACCAATAATACCTGAATCTTTAGCCGAATCTTTGTATTTTTCTAAGAATTCTTCTGCTCCAGAGAAAGCGACCTGGTTGATATATTTTTCCACTTCATCGGCTGTCATTCCTATACCTTGGTCAATGATGTGGAGTTTTTTGCCTTCTTTGTCGATTTTTACCTCGATAATTGGATGACCATATTCTACTTTAGCTTCGCCAATACTGGTTAAATGTTTTAATTTTAAAGTAGCGTCGGTCGCATTCGATACTAATTCACGAAGAAAAATTTCGTGGTCACTGTACAAAAACTTTTTAATTAAGGGAAAGATGTTTTCTACTGAAACATTAATTTTTCCTGATGCCATATTTTAAAATTTTTTAGTTAAACTTTTGATGTTATTTACCTTTCAAATTGAGTACCAAACTTAAATTGGTGACAAATTGACATAAAATTAAATCTTATCTTTGCAAAAAAAGCAATGTTAGTAGTAAAAGATATATCCTTTTCTTATAGTGATAGTCCTAATATCAACTCAATTTCTTTTAGCTTAACTAAAGGCAATAATCTAGCTTTAATTGGTGAAAGTGGTTGCGGAAAAAGCACCTTATTAAAATTAATTTATGGATTATATGATTTGGAAGAAGGTCAGATTTTTTGGAACCAAACCGAATTATTAGGGCCAAAATTTCATTTGATTCCTGGTATGCCTTTTATGAAGTATTTGGCTCAGGATTTCGATTTGATGCCATTCATTACAGTTGCTGAAAACGTAGGAAAATATCTTTCTAATTTTTTCCCAGAAGAAAAGCAAGCTCGTATTTCAGAATTATTGGAAATTGTTGAAATGACCGAATATGCGAATGTTAAAGCTAAATTTTTAAGTGGTGGTCAAATGCAACGTGTGGCTTTGGCAAGAGTATTAGCATTAGAACCCGAAGTATTATTACTGGATGAACCTTTTAGTCATATTGATAATTTTAGAAAAAATAGTCTTCGAAGAAAGTTATTTGCATATTTGAAAGAACAAAATATAACTTGTATTGTTGCCACTCACGATAGCACTGATGTTTTAGCATTTGCTGATGAGGTTGCTATAATGAGAGAGGGAAAAATTATTGAAAGTGGTATTCCAAAGTTTATTTACGAAAATCCAAAAGACAACTACGCAGCCTCTTTATTTGGGGATGTGAATGAAATTGAAATTGACAGAAAGATTCAATTTGTATATCCTCATCAATTGAAAGTTTGCATAAGTTCTGATTTTAAAGTGGAGGTTGTAAACTCTTATTTCAGGGGAAGTCATTATTTAATTGAAGCGAAATTTGGGAATCAAATTATATTTTTTGAAAATTCGACTGAAATTGAAATTGGCAAAGATGTTTACTTGGAATTATCAAATTCTAAATAAGTCGTTCTTAAAATATTAATTTCGTATTTTTGTTATATAAAAAAATACAGTTTAGAATATGTACCACTCAAAAATATCAGGATTAGGCTATTACGTACCAGATAATATTGTTACCAATGATGATTTGGCAAAAAAAATGGACACCAATGATGAATGGATTCAAGAGCGAACTGGAATTCAAGAACGTCGCTACATCATAAGAGGTGAGGATACAACTACTTCAATGGGTGTAAAAGCAGCTAAAATTGCTATTGAGCGTTCAGGAGTCGCAATTGAAGATATCGATTTTGTCATTTTCGCTACTTTGAGTCCTGATTATTATTTTCCAGGTCCAGGTGTTTTAGTACAACGCGATTTAGGTTTAAGAACCGTTGGTGCTTTAGATGTTCGTAATCAATGTTCGGGTTTTGTGTATGCGATTTCAATTGCCGATCAATACATCAAAACCGGAATGTATAAAAACGTTTTAGTAATTGGTTCTGAATTGCATTCCACTGGTTTAGATATGACTACTCGAGGAAGAGGAGTTTCAGTAATTTTTGGCGATGGAGCTGGAGCAGCCGTACTTTCAAGAGAAGAAGATTTGACTAAAGGAATTTTATCTACTCATTTACATTCGGAAGGACAACATGCCGAAGAATTATCTTTAATTGCGCCAGGAATGGGAAAACGTTGGGTTACTGACATTATTGCCGATAACGACCCAAATGATGAAAGTTATTATCCATACATGAACGGACAATTTGTGTTTAAAAATGCAGTAGTTCGTTTTAGCGAAGTCATTAACGAAGGGTTACAAGCGAATAATTTACAAGTTTCTGACATTAATATGTTGGTGCCACATCAGGCGAATTTGAGAATTTCACAATTCATTCAACAAAAATTTCGTTTAACGGATGACCAAGTTTTTAATAACATTCAAAAATACGGAAACACTACAGCGGCATCTATTCCAATTGCTTTAACCGAAGCTTGGGAACAAGGTAAAATCAAATCAGGCGATTTAGTGGTTTTAGCTGCTTTTGGTTCTGGATTTACTTGGGGAAGTGTAATAATTAGATGGTAATTTTTAGAGAATAGAATAAAGAAAATAGAATATAGATAAAAAGCGTTCTGAAATCTCAGAGCGCTTTTTTTATGGTTTATGAATTCCCCTCTTTTGGAGGGTTAGGGGAGGCTAGAACATTCCACCACCACTTTGAGTCTCGTTAGCATCTCTTTGTTTTCTAGCTAAAGCACGATTTTTTCCGCCACCAAAAATATAGTTAAATCCAACATAAAACGTTTGACTTTCCCAATAAAAAGCGCCTTGTTGTCTAAACGGAATATTACCATCAAAAGCAAAGTTCATATTTTCAAAAACGTCGTTGTAACGTGCTGTAATTGTTCCTTTTCCTTTTAAGATGTTGTAGGTTGCACCAATATCCATTTTGTACATTTCCATTCTATCATATTGTAATCCTCTATCTTTTCCTCTGTACATTCCAAATAATTGGAAACGCAAATCTTTTGTAGCGGTAAAACTATTATTGATTCTTGCGTTGAAAGTAGTCACATCCACTTCGGCATTTTCTAATGCATTTGTACTAGCATTTTGAATCGTTCCTTTAGCGGTTTTAAAATACACATCAGCACTTGCATTCACCGACCACCATTGTGTAAATTTTAAATTTCCAGAAGTTTCAATTCCGTAAGCATTATTGTTGTCAAAATTATCATACGATAATATGTTTCGGTTTGGGCTATTCGGATCGTTATAAACCGTTCTTGAAATTTCATCTGAAATGCTTCTGTAAAATACACCACTTGTAATGGAACCAATTTTTGTAGCTCTCGTATAATTTACTTCAAATGAATTAGTAAACTGTGGAACTAATCCTGGATTTCCTCTCGATTCCATTAAAGGTGTTGTCCATTCTCTAATTGGGCTAATTTGTCCAATACTTGGTCGGTCAACTCTTCTTGAATAATTGAAATTGAATGAATTTTTATCGTTTGCTGTATATGTTAAAAATGCCGAAGGATAAGCTGTAAATAAGTCATCAGAAATATTTTGAGCATCTGAAAAACTCGGATTGGTTTCGTTAATTGCAAAATCGGCATTTAAATCAAAATACTCTAATCGCAGCCCAAGTTGACCGCTCCATTTTCCAATTTGCTTACCAACATTCGCATAAGCTGAATAAATATTTCTTCCAAATTCAAATGAATTATTTGCACTTGTAAAACTCGGATTAATATCGTTAAAACGATTACCCGAATTTTGAATTCTCGTTTCAACACCTAATTCCAATTTTGTAGTTTCAGTTATCGGATTTACATAATCGGCATTAAATTGAAAATAATCAGTGGTTCCTTTTACTATATTGGTTCTGTCAAAATTAAATGTTGGATTCGAAATTGTTTCATCGTATACTGTATTCTCATCATTCACCGTGTGTGAGTAGTTTAATTGAATCTCTAAATTTTCATCTTTCTTTTCAAAATCATGTTTAAAAACCATATCATAGGTTTGGTTTTTATTGTTTCCTCTACTTCCAAAAAGTTGTGTTGTATTTCTATTCGCAATTGGGTCGTCATAAACTACAGTAGTCAAACCAGAACCTGTTCCAGATGTGAAACTTTGATTGGTATAGGCTGATAAAGTATTTTTGTCATTGATGTAATAATCCATTCCAAGTTTTACCAGATGCGAATTGTTTTTGTTTTTAAAATTAAAATCTTGACGATTTTCTTGATTGGTTCTTTCGCTATCAACAAAACCATTGTTGGCATTAATTCCGTGATTAAAACCATAATTGGTATAAAAATTCACTTTTCCCACACGGTAATTCATGTTTAAAGCTGAATTGGTTTTGGGTGTAATTCCGAAAGTAACTCCTGTATTGATAGAACCATTAAAACCATCTTGCGAATTTTTATGCAAAATAATATTGATGATGCCGCTCATTCCTTCTGGATTGTATTTTGCAGAAGGATTTGTAATCAACTCAATTTGCTTAATAGAAGCAGATGGAATTTGTTGCAATAATTGCTCCACCGAAACATTTGAAGGTTTTCCATCGATAAGCACGCGTACATTGCTGTTTCCTCTCATGCTAATTTCTTTCGTTTGAGGGTCAATACTTACCGTTGGAATGTTATTCATGATTTCAGAAGCTGTAGTTCCTGATGCAATTAAATCTTTCCCAACATTAATTACTTTTCTATCAATTTTTTGCACCATATTAGAACGTTCTGCAACCACTTCAACATCTTTTAATTCTGATACATCTTCTGAAATTGCAATTGTTCCTAGATTTTGGTTAGCGTCGGAAGATAAATCAATATTTTTTATTACTGTTGTGTAACCAATAAATTGAATTTCAACGGTATATTTTTGTAATGCTAATTTATTGATGGCGAAATTCCCGTCTTCTGTGGTTACACCTCCTGTTGCAATTTTGTCATTATCTTTAAGAATAATGTTTACGTACGGTAAGGGTTCATTGGTTTTTTTGTCAATTACTTTCCCTTTGATACTTCCTGAATTTTGTGCAAATCCAAAAGCAATTGAGGACAAGAAACAAGTGATAATTAATATAAGTTTCATTTGATTTTTTTTATTAAAATGATTGATGATTGTGGTTAGTAGACTTCAACATTTGTTAAATGTTACAGTAATTTTGAAAATAATTTTTTAATCAAAAAAAACTATTCACTTATTACTAATCACTAATTAGTATTTATTACCTTTGCGCGTTACAAAAATCAGGTAAAAATGTCATTACATCACACATTAACAACACACATCCAAAAAGCAGTTCTTGAATTGTTCAATATTTCTATTGAAAAAGTTGAATTTCAGGCTACTAGGAAAGAGTTTGAAGGTGATATTACTATGGTAGTTTTTCCTTTGGTAAAAGCATTAAAAGGTAACCCAGTTGAAATCGGAAATCAGATAGGAAATTACTTAGTAGCGAACGTAAATGAAGTGGCTAAGTTCAATGTCGTTGGTGGGTTTTTAAACATCGTGATTTCAGATGCTTTTTATGTGGAATTTTTCAATTCAATTAAAAATAATGAAACCTTTGGTTTTGAAGCTCCAAAAGAAGGCGAGAAAGCGGTTATGGTGGAATATTCTTCGCCAAATACTAACAAACCGTTGCATTTAGGTCACATCAGAAACAATTTATTGGGTTATTCAGTTGCCGAAATCATTAAAGCTTCTGGAAAAAAAGTATACAAAACCCAAATCATCAACGATAGAGGAATTCATATCTGTAAATCAATGTTGGCTTGGCAGAAATTCGGAAACGGACAAACGCCTGCATCAACTGGATTGAAAGGGGATAAATTGGTTGGGAATTTCTATGTGGAATTTGACAAACAATACAAAAAAGAAATTGCAGAATTAATCGCTCAAGGTAAAACGGAAGACGAAGCAAAAAAACTAGCGCCATCCATTTTAGAAGCACAACAAATGCTTTTAGATTGGGAAAATGGAAAACCAGAAGTTATTGAACTTTGGAAAACCATGAACCAGTGGGTTTATGATGGTTTTGAGCAAACGTATAAAAACCTTGGCGTTGATTTTGATAGCTACTACTATGAATCAAATACCTATTTACTTGGAAAAGAAGTAGTGCAATTTGGTTTAGAAAAAGGTATTTTTGAGAAAGATCCTGATGGTTCTGTTTGGATTGATTTAACGGCTGATGGTTTGGATAGAAAAATCGTACTTCGTTCAGACGGAACTGCGGTGTATATGACGCAAGATATTGGAACAGCTATCCAACGTGTGAAAGATTTTCCAGCTATTGGAGGAATGGTTTACACCGTTGGAAACGAACAAGATTACCATTTCAAAGTATTATTCTTAATCTTGAAAAAATTAGGATTTGATTGGGCTGATAGCTTATATCACTTATCATACGGAATGGTAGAATTACCTTCTGGAAAAATGAAATCACGTGAAGGAACAGTTGTAGATGCTGATGATTTAATGGCAGAAATGACCACAACTGCGCAAACTATTTCAGAAGAATTAGGAAAGTTAGACGGTTATTCTGAAGATGAAAAAGCAGTATTGTTCAAAACAATTGGTTTAGGTGCCTTGAAATATTATATGTTGAAGGTGGATCCAAAAAAACAAATGATGTTCAACCCAGAAGAATCAGTTGATTTTGCAGGAAATACAGGGCCATTTATTCAATATACTTACGCTCGTATTCAATCGATTTTAAGAAAAGCAGATTTTGATATTTCAATTTCCATTTCGGGATTAGAATTACATGAAAAAGAGAAAGAATTAATCAAGCAAGTGCAATTATTCCCAGAAGTAATTCAAAATGCGGCATCCAATCATAGTCCAGCTTTGATTGCGAATTATACGTATGATTTGGTAAAAGAATTCAATTCGTTTTACCAACAGGTTTCGATTTTAGGAGAAGAAAATCAAGATAAAAAAGTGTTTAGAGTACAATTGTCAAAATCAGTTGGAAACACTATAAAAAATGCATTTCAGTTATTAGGAATTGAGGTTCCTGAGAGAATGTAAGAAGAGTTGCGAGTATAAAGTTACGAGTTAAGAGTTTTGTGGCATTTAGTTTGTCACGCTGTTAAGCGTCTCTTTAAAAA
>JBIKZB010000082.1:0-7130 GCA_044354955.1 Flavobacterium sp.
CAGAATTATCTGCCGTACTAAAAGGAGCCGACTTTACTACTAAATCTACCGAACTAACTGCTGGATTAGCAATGTTTAAAACCAATGATAACGTTCCTTGATTTTCATTTACTGTAATAAAGCTAGACGCAAAAGAAATACTTGGACTTGCCGTTGTAAAAACTCCTGATTGTGTTGCAGTAATTCCGTTATTATTTAAATCTTCTATTGTATTTGCTAATAATGCTATGTAATAGGTTTGATTAACCGCTAAAGTTGAAAGTGGTGTAATCGAAATTACATTTCCAGAAATAGTTGCATCAAAAGGAACAATTGCTCCAGAAGCATCATTTAAACGTAATTCAACGACTGCATCAACATTAACATTATCAATTGCACTATTATCAGCTAATCGAATGGCTTCGTTAAAAGAAATTGTTGGTATTATATTCGTTGCAACATTAATGGCGTTGTTAACAGGCAAGAAAGTAACTGTAGGAGCAATAATGTCTGGACCAACAAAAGTTGTTCCTTCTAAAGTAAAATTATCAAATCGATTGTTACCACCTAGTCCACCAGTACCTTGTTGAAATTCTACTTTTAGTTTAAAATTAGGATTGTTGTCTGTAACATCAATTCCTGAAAAGTCTAAAGTTGCTAAAGCTGGATCTCCATTATTTGGAATTACATTTGAAAAGGAAATATAATTAGTTCCATCAATTGAATAAGACCAAACCTGAGTTCCTGCTCCTGAACCCGAACGACGTGTTGCAAATTTTACAATACAATTTTCATAACCTGTAGTTGGCAATGCAAATTCTAAAGCTCCTCCAATAGGATCATTAAATCGTAAATGTGTTCCTGATGCATCGCTGTTTCTAGCGTTTAAATTTAAAACACTAAAGTTTTGACCTGTACCACCTGCAAAATCAATTACGCTAATTCCGCCTGGAATAGCATTTAAAGTAGCACCACCAAGGGTTTGACTAGGCGTTGTAATTGTAGCAATTGATGTACTGTTATTGAAGTTCCAATAATGTACTAATGTTTGTCCGTAGGCTGAACAAACAAACAATACCAAAAGAAGCGTTAGAAATCTACTCTTCTTTAAAGTGTAATTTTTATTCATTTTTGTGTTTTTTAAATGTTGCACAAAATTGAACTCCAAAAGTTACTATTTCATAAATTTAAAAATAAGAAACAATTAAATCATGACTATCGTTTGTTTAATAAAAGTTAAGCAGTAATGATTTAATAATATTTAAGAGATGATTCGTTTTCATTTTGATAATATTAAAAACATAAACATTTTATATGGGTTTTTTAGACTCTTAATCCCACCTTTTTACTTATTGAAATCTTGATTTAAAAGGCAAACCGAATTATCTATTTTATAAAAATAAAAAAAACAATACAAATTGTATTGGTTTTTTTTGCTCCCCCTATTGGAGAAAGTTATAATTTTGATGCGATGATTGCTTATTCAATCATTTGGAAGTTAAACAGATAGGCTTCGTTTCAATTTAAAAGATGTTTACTTATCTCAACCCAATGCCAAAACCAAACATTGCAGCTACTAATCCAAGATGAATGATTAAGACGGCTTTTTGCAAAGTTGGTCTGTCATTCCACTTTTGTTCTTGATTGAAAGGGTCAAATGCCATACCAATCCCGAGAGAAGTTGCCGCTTGCATATAATCTTTAGAAAAAAATGCTTGAAATAGTCCTAAGAGTAAAAATCCAATGTAAAGAAATTTGTTAAATAGTGTTCATAAGTAGTTGAATTAATTATCTCAAAAATAAAAATAGCAAATAAAAAAAATTAGTAAGTTTGTCAAAAAAATATGAAAAAAATTACTTTTTATATGCTATTACTTCTTTTAAGTAATGGATATTCTCAAACAATTTTCCAAGATAATTTTAATAATTATACCGTTAACAGTCAATTAAGCGGGCAAGGGACTTGGACCAATAATTCTTCTAATGGTGGAACTGGAGCTTGTTCAGGTCCGTTTTGTGTAAATTCAAAAGTATTAACACCTGGCTTCAATTATCTTAATTATGGTACCTCTACAAAATCGTTACAATTATTATCGGATACTGATGGATGTGGGACATTATTTACTGCTGTAACTTCAGGTGACTTGTATGTTGGATATATGATTAATGTTAGTAGTGCCGCTACCAATCCAAATGATTTTTTTAGAGTTAATAGTGGTAATGGGTTTAACACAACTTTTAGAGTTTTTATCAAAACAGTAACGAGCAACACATTCACTATTGGAATCAGTAAAGGAGCACAAGGTAACGCAACAGTATATACCTCAAACACCTATGCCTTTAACCAAGATTTGTTATTAGTATTTAAATACTCGCAGCTTGTTGGAATAGCGGATGACCAATTGAATTTGTATGTAAATCCTGTTATATCAAATGGAATACCAACCACACCTGATGCAACTACCACTTCAGGAACCGATCAATCAGGGAATATAGATCGTCTTGTTTTTAGACAAAATACCACTGCCAATACTACTCCATCCGGAAGAGTTGGATTAGTTAGCGTAGCCGGATCATGGACAGGATTAGTTTTGAATACTACACATTTTTTAAAGGAACAATTTAAAATTGTAACTACTAATGCAAAAAATGGTATACTACTAATTAATTCCCCAGAAAATATTGAACAAGCAACCCTCTCAATCTATAATATAGAAGGAAAATTAGTGGAAAATAAATCTATTACATTGCAAAATAGTATCAATGAAATCAAAATACATCCTATTGCAAATGGGGGAGTTTATTTAGTCTCTATTTCTATTAATGGGGAAAATTACAACCATAAAGTGATTATTAACTAGTTTTTAATAAACTATTATTTATAAAGTATGCGACTTGCGTAAAGACAAAACCCGACACTATAAAAGTATCGGGTTATGCTCCCTCAATTGGAAAAAGTTACAATTTTAATGTGATGGTTAAACACTCAGCCCTATTAAAATCAAGAAGTTATAAATTATTTTTTTGTTATCTTTGATAAAATTTCTTAATTAAGAATTTATGAAAACAGTTATATTAATGTTTTTTTTTACTTTTTTTTGTAACTCACAAACTATTTCAAAACAGGTAATTGGAACTGCTGGAAAAACACAAAGCAGTTCCAATCTAAGAGTTTCTTGGACTTCTGGAGAGCCTGTTGTAGGATTAATGACGGCCGGAGGAAATCAATTGGGTAATGGTTATTATCCAGCAAAGGATTTGCAAGCCCTAACAATTCAAGATATTGCAATGGATATTCAAATTAAAGTATTTCCTAACCCAACTTCTCAAATAATTTATGTATCGCATCCTGATATTAATTCTTTTTTAATATCTATTTTAGATTTGAATGGCAAACTCCTATATACTGACATTATTAACAAAGACCAACCTGTAGATTTTTCAGCTTATACCCAAGGGGTGTATTTTATAAATATTGAAAACAAAGAATCTAAAAAGAAAAACACATATAAAATCATAAAGAATTAAAACAAAAATGAAAAAACTATTCACTCTATTTATTTTTTTTGTAACAATTATCACCTTTTCACAAGCTCCACAGGGATTTAATTATCAAGCTACGGTAAGAAATAGTGCTGGAGCTTTAATAACTAATCAAAATGTATATTTCAAGTTCAATATTATGTTAAACTCATCAACGAGTGTACCTGTATTCAGTGAAACACATTATGTCCCTACAGATGATTTGGGGCAGGTGAATTTAATTATTGGTCAGGGAACATCAACTATCGCATCCTTTTCTTCAATAAACTGGGGTAATGGAAATTACTATTTAGGTATTGAACTGAATACGGGTTCAGGTTATGTAGCTATGGGAACAACTCAATTACTAAGTGTTCCTTATGCTTTATATGCTAATAGCTCTGGAAATGCACAATCACCTATACCAGATTTAGCTAGTGTTTTGTCAATTAACAATAGTGCGAATAACAATAAAATCACCAATCTACAGAACCCAACTGACACCCAAGATGCTGCTACGAAAGGATATATTGATACTCAAATATCAAATTTACAAGCTCAAATTACTGCATTACAAAATGCTAACCCAACAAATTTAACAAGTGTAACAATAGGAAATCAAATATGGCAAAGTATCAACTTAGATGTTACAACTTATAGAGATGGCACCCCAATCCCACAAGTATCCGACCCAACTGCGTGGAATAATTTAACAACAGGTGCTTGGTGTTATTACAATAATGACCCTGTAAATGGAGCGATTTATGGCAAACTCTATAATTGGTATGCAGTTGCAGGCATATATGATGCTGCATCGTTAACTAACACTTCTTTAAGAAAACAAATAGCTCCTAATGGATGGCACGTTCCAAGTGAGTCAGAATGTACCACTATGATAGATTTTCTTGTAGGAAATATAGCTGGAGGAAAGATGAAAGAAATAGGAACAATACATTGGAATAGTCCCAATACTGGTGCTACAAATGAAAGTGGTTTTACAGGGCTTCCAGGAGGCTATCGATTCAAAGATGGTCAATTTATCTGTACTACAGGAGAAGTCCCAGGAAGCTCAGATTCGGCTACAGCTTCCGCAATTGGAAAAGTTGGAAGTTGGTGGAGTTCTACATTAACATCACCATCGCTCTATTGTTTCTTTTTTAGTACTACTTATATTGCAGTTAATTCTGATAGTGGATATGCAGATAGACGTAATGGTTTTTCAGTTCGCTGTTTAAAGGATTGAAACCCTTGTGTTTATTATTTTCTATGGTTAAAAAACAAAAAAAGCCCTTACATTGCTTTAAAGGCTTTTGAAAGCTCCCCCTATTGGAGAAAGTTACAATTTTGATGCGATGATTTCTTATTCAATTCTCTTAAAATCAAGGAAGTAATTTTTTTTAATTATTTTATTATTCAATACAACTAAAAGAGTATTAAGTTTTGCCCCCCAGCCCCCCAAGTCAATTTTTTGATATTTCAAGGAGAGTTTAAGTTTAATATATAGACAGAAGACCCAGTAGCCCCACTTCATATCATTGCTTTTCGTGATGGGGTATGACAGTCATTATTTAAGACTCAATTATCTATTACTTTAATAAGTATAGTTAAAATGGAAAAAGTAAAGGGAACAAAGAATTTTATTTTGAAAGTATATCATATAGTTTATGATTTACATAATAATTTGCGGTTCCTAATTTTTCCTTTCTCAATAATCCGTCGTCAGCTAATTTATTTAGATATGTTGCGGCTGTAATTCTTGAAATACCTAACTCCTGTTCTAAAAATTCTATTTTGGTGTAAGGATGTTTGAATAAGTTATTTAGTAAATCTTGGCTATAAAATTTATAATCGTTTCTAATTTTATGTTTGTATTCAATTAAGAGGACTTTTATTTTTTCTATAACCGAAATTGTATCTTTTGATGTTTCTATTACCGCATTCAACATAAATAAAATCCATTCTTCCCATTCATCTTTATCTCTAACCTCTTGTAATAATCTGTAATAATCTCCTTTGTTGGCAATAATATATTTACTCAAATATAAAATAGGAAGGTTTAATAAATCTTGAAGCACAAGATATAATACATTTATTATTCTTCCGGTTCTTCCATTACCATCATAAAAAGGATGTATGCTTTCAAACTGAAAATGGATTATTGCCATTTTTATCAATGGGTCTAATCCACTAAACTCATTATCATTTATGAAAATTTCAAGATTTGCCATCAACTCATTTATTTCAGCGATATCTTGTGGTGGAGTATAAATAACCTCACCTGTACTTGCATTTTTTAATGATGTACCCGGAACTTTTCTAAAACCCGCATTGTTGTTTTCTAATAAGGATTGTATCTCAACAATAATATTATTAGTAATAAGTTTTCTTTCAGAAATTAAACTAAATCCCTTTTTTAAGGCTTCAATATAATTATGAACTTCTTTGGCATTTAATGATTTTATTTCTTTAACATTCAACTCCGCTTTATATAAGTCATCGTGTGTGGTAATTATGTTCTCAATTGCAGAACTATCTTTTGCTTCTTGAAGTCCTAACGTGTTTATTAAAATACTTTCGTTTGGAATACTTGTCGCAACTCCTTTCAATTCAGCTAATGACCTATGAGCCATAGCTAATTTTTTTAGAATCTCTTTTGTTTCTAAATCCTTTTCTACCGGTAATTTTTTCAACTCAAATTTCTTCATCTGTATAAAAAATCCAATTTTTTTATCAAAGGTAGTTAAATATGATAAGAAAACGTGATTTTTTTATCATATCAACTTTGGTTTGTATAAAGAATGGATTTTCTTTACAAATAAAAATAAAAAACCCGACACTTTCGTATCGGGTTTCATTTTGCTCCCCCTCTTGGGCTCGAACCAAGGACCCTCTGATTAACAGTCAGATGCTCTAACCAACTGAGCTAAGGAGGAATCACCTCAAAGGTTTATATTGTGCTTAAAAGTTTGCTCCCCCTCTTGGGCTCGAACCAAGGACCCTCTGATTAACAGTCAGATGCTCTAACCAACTGAGCTAAGGAGGAAGTTGTATGTCTTTTAAGCGAGTGCAAATATAAACTGATTTTTTGTTATCGCAAATTATTTTATTGAAAAAATTATAAAAGTTTATCTACTACTAATTGATAAATATCTTTTCCGAAAGTTAAAGCCATTAGCGTCAATAAGATAATCATTCCAGCTGTTTGAACATAACCTGCTGCTTTGTCTGATAATTTTTTACCTGTAATCATTTCAACTATCGTAAACAAAGCATGTCCACCATCTAATCCTGGGATTGGTAATAAGTTCATAAATGCCAATCCGATTGAAAATAAAGCGGTGAAATTCCAAATAAATTCCCAATTCCAAGTATCTGGTAAACGACGTGCAATTCCAATTGGGCTTTGAACATGTTTGTAAGCTTCTGTTTTTGGTCGTAATATTAATTTGAACTGTTTTACATTATAAACTAATAGCGACCAAGATTCTCTTACTGCCGCAGGAACTGCTTGACCAAACGATAATTGATTATTTACTTCATAATCTAACTTATCTAGAGCTTTGTTAATGAAACCTAATTTTCCTTCTTTATCTACTTTAGCTTTCAATTCAACCATTTGAGTTCCTCTC
>JBIKZB010000083.1:0-7110 GCA_044354955.1 Flavobacterium sp.
CGATGAAGTATGGTCGGAAGTAATTACGAATAGCGTGTTTTTATACCAATCTTCCTTTGAAGCTGTTTCAAAAAAGCGCTTTAGTGCATTGTCCGCATAAGCAATACTTTCATGAATCTTAGTAGTGCCTTTTGGAAATTTTCCTTTGTATTTTTCTGGAATAATGTATGGATTATGAGATGAAATGGTGAAAATTGTACTAAAAAAAGGTTGTTTGAATTCGGTCATTTTAGCCGAAAAATACTGCATAAATTCTTCATCAAAAATCCCCCATCTTCCATCAAATGCTTCCGGACCTACATATTCATTTTTCCCATAATAAGTGTCAAAACCTGCAACTTTACAATATTGGTCAAAATTTTGACTTCCGTTAAAAGCACCATGAAAAAAAGCTGTTTGATAACCATTTGCTTTTAAAATTTTTGGCAAACCATACACTTCATTAATAGAATAACTCGATGTAATTAACGAATTGTTCATCAAACTAGGAATACTTGAAAGGGTAGAAGGAACCGCATCAATAGATAGTTTTCCATTGGCAAAGCCATTTTCGAAAAACAGCGATTTTTCAATTAATCCATCTAAAAAAGGGGTTTGTCTACGTTGAATATTTTCTCTTCCGAAACTTTCTAAAATAATGATAACTACATTTTTTTTATTTGGATTTTCGCTTGATGTAATTTCGGTAATTGGATTGAAAATTAGATTTAATTCCGTTTCTGAAAAATATTTTGGAGATTCTAATGTTTCTTTTTTACCAATGGTTTTTAGAATACAAAAAGGCGTATTCAATACAATTGCCGATTGATTAATCGAGCCATAATTCACAGCATCAACAATTTTTATTGGTTTTTTTTGTATTCCACCGCGACCTAATAAAAACACAAACCCCATTAAAAGTATGAAAATTCCAGATTGTTTTGTGATTTGCGATACGTTTGTGCTTTGTTCACTTCCACGTTTTAAATTCGGAATTACTTTCCAAAATAATATTCCAAGCACCATAGCAATAATTGGTAAATACCAAAATTCTATTAAAAAGGAAAACATCAAATCACCAATTTCATGTTCCATTCCAGTAGCGGTTATCATACCATAAGTACTTCTTCTGCCTGTGAATTTGTAATATTCGAAATCTACAAAATTGGTCAAAATGAAAATAAAATTAACAAGGAAGAAATTAACTTTCAGAATCTTTTGGTAGTTCGTTTTATATTTAAAATCACCAGGTACAAGGTGAAAAAGAGCAAAAACCAAATTAATATAAGCAATGGCAGATAAGTCAAAATGAATACCACCTATAAAAACTTTAGCAGAACTGCTTTCAAAAGCATTTCGATTAAAAAAGTAAAATAACAAACGACAAATTTGATAGATAAAAAGAACCACAAAAAAGCGCTTAAAAAACAGTTTTACACTGCTAAAATAATTTGACATAAACGGTAATTTTCAGCAAATTTAACTATTCATGCAAAAATTACAATTTATTTACCTTTAATTTACTTTTAAAAGAAAATAAAAATTCCAATCCATAACAATTTTGTCATGAATTGGAATTCAACTTTATACTTTGTGTTTTTTACTTCGTACTTTAAATTATACCGCTACATTATATTCTCTCAAAGCATCATTTAAAGAAGTCTTCAAGTCTGTTGAAGGTTTTCTTTGTCCAATGATGATGGCACAAGGTACTTGATAATCTCCAGCAGGAAATTTTTTTGTATAACTTCCAGGAATTACCACTGAACGAGCAGGAACAACCCCTTTATATTCAATAGGCTCATCGCCTGTAACATCAATAATTTTGGTAGAACCTGTCAAACATACATTCGCACCTAAAACCGCTTCTTTTCCTACGTGAACACCTTCCACCACAATACATCTTGAACCAACGAAAGCACCATCTTCGATAATTACGGGAGCGGCCTGTAAAGGTTCTAAAACTCCTCCAATTCCAACACCTCCACTCAAATGTACATGTTTTCCAATTTGCGCACAACTTCCTACTGTTGCCCATGTATCTACCATCGTACCTTCATCAACATAAGCGCCAATATTTACATAACTTGGCATTAAAATTACTCCCGAAGAAATGTATGCACCATATCTTGCCACTGCATTTGGAACTACACGAATTCCTTTTTCTGCATAATTGCGTTTCAACAACATTTTGTCATGATATTCAAAAATACCTGATTCCCAAGTTTCCATTTTTTGAATTGGGAAGTACATTACTACTGCTTTTTTAACCCATTCGTTTACTTGCCAACCTCCCGAAACTTCGGGATCAATTGGTTCAGCAACACGAAGTTTTCCGCTATCTAATAATTCGATAACTTCTTTTATAGCTTTTTGTGTAGGTTCTTCTTGTAATAAAGCACGATTTTCCCATGCTTGCTCTATTGTTGCTTGTAAATTGGTCATAGTTTTCAAAATTTGTGTAGCAAAGATAAATCATTTGTTTTAAAGCTAAAATGAATAGTTTAAAGTTTGGGGTCTATTTTGTTAAACAAATGCCTTATTTTTGTAAAAAAAATAAAATGCCAAGAATTTTAGCTATAGATTACGGAATCAAACGAACAGGTATTGCTGTAACCGATGAAATGCAAATGATAGCTTTTGGGCTCACTACAATTCCATCTGAAACTGCAATAGCTTTTTTAAAAGACTATTTTTCAAAAGAAAAAGTAGCCTGCGTAATCGTTGGTGAACCGAAACAAATGGATGGAACGCCTTCACAGAGTGCTGAAATTATCAATGCCTTTGTAGTAAAATTTAAAACAGCTTTTCCTGAAATTCAGGTAGATAGAGTAGACGAGCGTTTTACCTCTAAAATGGCATTTCAAACCATGATTGATAGCGGTTTAAAAAAGAAACAACGTCAAAATAAAGCTTTAGTAGACGAAATTGCCGCAACAATTATGTTGCAAGATTATTTACATTATAAAAAATAGTACTTTTGCATTTTTAAAATTAATACGATTACTATGATTTTACCAATATACGGATACGGAGAACCAGTTTTACGAAAAGTTTGTGAGGACATTACTACTGAATATCCGAATCTAAAAGAAACAATAGCTAATATGTATGATACAATGTATCACGCACATGGTGTTGGTTTGGCTGCTCCACAAGTTGGTTTGCCAATTCGTTTGTTTATTGTTGATACCGAACCTTTTAGTGATAGCGATGACGTTTCTAAAGAAGAAGCGGCTTTAATGAAAGATTTCAAGAAAACGTTCATTAACGCAAAAATCATCAAAGAAGAAGGTGATGTTTGGGGATTTAATGAAGGTTGTTTGAGTATTCCAGATGTGCGTGAGGATGTTTTTCGTCATGACACCATTACTATTGAATATTTTGATGAGGATTTCAATAAAAAAACAGAAGTGTATGATGGGTTAATTGCTCGTGTTATCCAACATGAGTATGATCATATTGAAGGAATTTTATTTACCGATCATTTATCTATGTTGAAAAAGAAGTTAATTGGGAAAAAATTGCAAAACATTATGGATGGTAAAGCAAGACCCGATTATAAGATGAAATATGTAAACAAAAAAGGACGTTAAGTAATGATTAGTAACTAGCGAAAAGTAAATAGTTATTTTAACTAAACTTTTTCACTTTTCACTTTTCACTTTTCACTTTAAATAATATATTTGCCAACCTTAACAATTAAGTAACATGAGTATTCAAAAAATATTAGCAGTTTCTGGAAAACCAGGATTATATGAATTAAAAATTCAAACACGTACCGGATTTGTTGCTGAATCTTTATTAGATGGCAAAAAGATAACGGTAGGAATGAGAGCCAATGTAAGTTTGTTGTCAGAAATTGCAGTGTACACCTATTCTGAAGAAGTGCGTTTAGCAGAAGTATTAAAAGCTATTGCTACCAAAGAAAACGACGGTTTGGCGATGTCTCACAAAGAAGACGATGCGAAATTAAAAGCTTATTTCAGAGAAATTTTACCAGAATTTGATGAAGACAGAGTATATACGTCTGACATCAAGAAAATCTTAAATTGGTACAATTTGTTACAACCTAAAGGTTTCGTTTCATTAGAAGCGTTATCTAAAGAAGTTAAAGAAGAAGACTCGAGCGAAAGCGAACTGGCGAAGCAAACACCAGCAGCTGAATAAGTTATTATATTATAAAAAAAAGTCCAAATGAGAGTTTGGACTTTTTTTATGGCTTAAATTATCGATTATAAGTATCAAATAAATAACGGAGTGTATCAGGAATATTGTTGGCTTGCATTTTAGGATATATAATACTCATGTTGAGCCAATTTTCAATGACTTGTCCAAAATCATCTCCTATATTTTTTAGCGTTGGAACACCTAATTTTTTTAATGCCGCAGCATTACATTCCTGCTCATAATGATTTTTTATTGGAATGGATAAAACTTTTTTACCAAGATATAAAGCTTCAGCAGGAGTTTCAAATCCACCGCCGGTTATAATGCCTTCGCAGTGGATAAGACTATGGTTAAATTGCTTTTGACCAACAGGAAAATAAGTGATATTTCCAATTGTATGCACTTCTTTTACCGTATCTAAAAACCAATGAAAATTCACATCAGCAACCGATTTAAAAGCTTTTTCTAAACATTCTTTATCAAATGAAGGCAAATAAACTGTAATGTGCTTTAAGTTTTTTGGATTAGCATTTATAATTTCATCTTTTATAATTGGAGGATGAATAAAAGAATCGTACGGTTCAAAATGCAATCCTATATTTTGAGAAGATGGCGCATAATTTTTGAAAATAAATTCTCCCATGAGACTTTTTTTTTCTGGTCTTGGTGTGTTTTTCGAAATAAAACTAGCTTGATGTCCAAATTGAACCGAATGCACTTTTTGAATTTTGCAGGCTAAAGCAGTAATGGAATCAAAATCATTGATAACAACGTCATAATTTTTTAATGGCAACGATTTAGCATCTTTATAAATTTGATTGGGTTTTATATTTTTTGCAATATCCCAATAGGCTAGTCCGCCACATTGACTGTAATATAAACTACAACCTTTACTTTTATATTTTACTGGTAAGTCTATTTCAAGACTAGAATTGTTTCCGCTTAAAAAAAATCTACAGTTCCGAATTTTTGCAAATAAGGATAAATTTGCATGGCTCTACTGATGTGACCATTTCCTGTTGCCTGAATGGCATAAAATATTTTCATACAGATAATTAACTCTGCGAAAGTAGTACTACAGTGTTGTTTTAATGTGTTTTAAGTGTTATTTGATTATTAAAATTGCTGAGCCTTTATTGCATTTTTATCAGAATTTGAACATCATGGTTATGGCTAACTCGTATAAAAAAAACAAAATTTACCTATCAAACCAAATAATTATGTTAAGCGAACCTTTTGTAAGTAATAGTTAATTTAAATGTAAAATATTTCCATAATTTTACAATATCAAGAATAGGAACTATTTCGAGAGCAATAATCAAAAAGAAACATGAATAATAGACAAAACCAACTAGCAGCTTTCAACCGCCTTTTAGACATTATGGACGATTTACGCGAAAAATGTCCGTGGGATAAAAAGCAAACACTTGAAAGTTTACGTCATTTGACGATTGAAGAAACCTACGAATTAGGCGATGCTATTTTGGATAATGATTTGGAAGAAATCAAGAAAGAGTTGGGCGATGTATTATTACACATTGTTTTTTATGCAAAAATTGGTAGCGAAACCAATGCGTTTGATATTGGCGATGTAGCAAATTCCATTTGTGATAAATTAATCGATCGTCATCCGCATATTTATGGCGATGTAGTAGTGGCTGACGAAGAAGAAGTAAAGCAAAATTGGGAAAAACTAAAACTGAAAGAAGGTAAGAAATCAGTTTTGGAAGGTGTACCAAAAAGTTTACCAGCATTAGTAAAAGCAAGTCGCATACAAGATAAGGTAAAAGGTGTTGGATTTGATTGGGAAGAACCGCATCAAGTGTGGGATAAAGTGCAAGAAGAACTAAACGAACTCCAAGTTGAGGTACAAGCTGGTAACCAAGACAAAATAGAAGCCGAATTTGGCGATGTTTTGTTCTCCATGATAAACTATGCAAGATTTTTAAAAGTAAACCCTGAAGACGCCTTAGAACGCACCAATAAAAAATTCATCAAGCGTTTCCAATATTTAGAAAGCAAAGCCACCGAATTAGGCAAACCTTTAATGGATACGACGCTAGCCGAAATGGATGTTTTTTGGGAAGAAGCGAAGAAACTTTAGTGTTCAGTGGTCAGTCTCAGTGTTCAGTTTTAACGTTTAGTTTGTCATGCTGAAAGCATCTCTGTTTAAACACATAGTCACAATAGAAATACTTTGTTTATAATTTTAGTACGAAGCTTCGGACGTTGCACTTTACATAGCAAACATTAGTGATTCGATAATTTAAAAATTTAATTATGTACTACGCAGTAATTTTTACCTCTACTAGAAGAACCGAAGTGGAAGCAGGTTATGCCGAAATGGCAATTAAAATGGTGGAATTAGCCAAAGCCCAACCTGGATTTATAGGTATGGAAAGCGCTCGAAGCGAAATTGGAATCACCGTTTCGTATTGGGAAAGCTTGGAAGCCATAAAAAACTGGAAAGCCAATATGGAACATTTTGAAGCGCAAGAAATAGGTAGAACTACTTGGTACAAAAATTACAAAGTAAGAATTGCTAAAGTGGAGAGGGAATATGAGTTTTAAACGCTAGTTTTTTTCTAGTTTGTCATGCTGAGGTAACGAAGCATCACATAACGCATATCACGTCCAGTTTGTCATGCTATTAAGCATCTCCTTCATGTCATCCCTACGGGATTTTACCAACACTACTACATTAAGTTACCCATATTTCATGCATAACGGTATTTTACAATCGTTCTATTTACTTTTTTCAGTTCCATATTAACGTAATATGGGTAAAAAATAAACACAATGATTAGGAATTCCTGTAGGGATTATATTTTTATTTGATTACAACTAGAATTTGTTCTAGGTAAATATTGTTTGGATATCTTAAGTTGCCCATGATTAAAAATGGATGATATCGTTTTAAAATCAATGATTCTGGATTTTTGATTGTCAATCTTAACTTTG
>JBIKZB010000084.1:0-7102 GCA_044354955.1 Flavobacterium sp.
CCGAAATTTGTACACACATTGAACGTGAATTTTTAAAAACATTAGAAGGCGGTTGTACAGCTCCAATTGGAGCTTTAGCTACATTTACATCCGATAAAATTGATTTTGAAGGCGTTCTGTTTTCTTTAGACGGAAAAGAAAAACATACAATCAAAAAAAGTTGTACTTTTGATACTTATAAAAACTTCGGAAAAAAATGTGCCGAAGAAATTTTAAACAACGGGGGAGCTGTCTTAATGGAGGGTATTCGTCGTAATTTGAAAAAGTAATTTTATTCCAAAATGGAGAAAGAATCGTTACTCAATTATTTATATCGCTTTTTTGATATTATTGTATTACTTTTTATAGTTTTTGACTTTGGATATGATTTCGAAGAAAACTATAATTCGCCTCACGTTATTGGTTTAATACTCCTTTCTATTGGATTATTAGCCTTTAATTCATTTAAGTTTTTTACTTACAAATATAAGAGCAACAAGAAAGTAGCCTTAGCAAATATGATTTTACTAACGGGCATCATGTTAACTTGCTTTGTAATTTCATTACTAAACTTAGATTTCCCTACCGATTATATTCTTCAAAAGGTAAAACCTGTTTTGGAAGGTGGACTTATATTTTATTTCTTATTAAGGCTTTTGGTCTTAGTACGCCATATTTATGATATATATTTCAATCCGGCTATTGTTTTTGTGGGAAGTTTTATGATTTTAGCCTTAACGGGAGGGTTTTTGTTAATGCTGCCAAGTGCAACTACAAACGGAATAACATTTACCAATGCATTATTTACTTCTACAAGTGCTGTTTGTGTAACAGGTTTAGCGGTAGTAGATACTTCAACAGCTTTTACCGTTGTTGGGCAATCCATAATTTTAGTTTTAATTCAGTTGGGCGGAATTGGAATATTAACCTTTACGTCTTTCTTTGCTTTCTTCTTTAGAGGAAGTTCTTCTTTTAAAGAAGGCTTAAATACAAAAGATTTTATTGCACACGATGGCTTAAAAGATGTATTTAGAGCGGCTCTAAATGTTGTACTTTTTACTATTGGAATTGAAGCAGTCGGAGCAATTTTTGTATACACTTCTATCATTGATAATAATGCCATCGAGAATAAATTTTTCTTTTCAATATTCCATTCAATTTCAGCTTTTTGTAATGCTGGATTTTCTATTTTATCGGCTGGATTGTATGACCAAGCGATTCGTTTTGATTATTTCTTGCAATGGATAATTATGATATTAATTATTTTTGGTGGGCTAGGTCATAATATTGTGTTCAATTTTTATCAAAAAATCAAAACACAAGTTTTAGAATTTTTTGATAAAACCATTGTTCATAGAAAAGTTCGAATCATTACCCTAAATACTCAAATTGTAATTTATACAACATTAGTTTTGTTAATTGGAGGTTTTGTTTTCTTATTTATTTCAGAATACAACAACACATTATTAGAACACGAAAGCACTTTTGGAAAAATTACTGCCGCTGCATTTAATTCGGTAACACCTAGAACTGCCGGATTTAATGCGGTTGATTTTGCTAATATGACAGTTCCTTCATTATTAGTAATTATTTTTTTAATGTGGATTGGTGGTTCGCCAGCTTCAACCGCTGGTGGTATTAAAACAAGTACGTTTGCATTAGCCACTTTAAATATATTTGCAGTAGCAAAAGGCAAAAGCAGAATTGAAATATTTGGAAGAAGAATTTCAAGTGAATCCACCTCAAGAGCTTTCGCAATTTTATGTATTTCATTAATTTCTATCGGAATCTCAATTATACTTTTGTTAATTTTTGAACCGAAAGGAACCCCTCTATTAACAGTAGCTTTTGAATGTTTTTCTGCATATAGTACTGTAGGATTAAGCTTAAATTTCACCCCAACAATAACAGAACCTAGCAAATATGTTCTTATAGCAGATATGTTCATAGGACGTATTGGAATGCTCAACTTATTAATTGGAATGCTTCAAAAATTGAATCATCAATTCTATGAATATCCAAAAGAAAATATATTAATTAACTAATGTGCCAAAAATGAAAATTATAGTATTTGGTTTAGGAAACTTCGGAATGTCGCTTGCTATCAGTTTAACTGAAACAGGAAACGAAGTAATAGGTGTAGATAAAAACATCGAAAAAATTAATCTTATCAAAGATAAAATTTCACATGCAATTGCCTTAGATTCAACAAATGAATTATCGTATGAAGCTTTACCATTAAAAGATGCTGATAAAGTTGTAGTAGCTATTGGAGAAAATGAAGGGGCAGCGATAATTACAACTGCAATTATTAAAAAATTGAGTGATGTAAAAATCATCAGTAGAGCTTTATCTCCTATACACGACACGGTTTTAGAAGCTATGGGGATTTATAGTATTATTCACCCAGAACAAGAATCGGCAGATCGATTAACCAAACAAATTAACTTCAAATCAACTCTAGAAAACTATCAATTAGATGATAATTTTACGATTTCTGAAGTAAGAGCTAAACCAGAATTCTTCGGAAAAACATTAGGAGAATTAGACTCTATAGATACATATCATTTAACTCTAATTACGATTATTCGCAAAAGAGAAAAACGTAATTTAATTGGGAAAAAGTCAATTGTAAAAGAATCCATTGGACGTCCTACGCCTGAAACAATCGTGCAGGAAGATGATATTTTAGTAGTTTACGGATACAACAAAGACATTGAAACCTATTGTTTAGGACAAGAAGAACACCAAATTAGAAGCTAAAATGACTCGAATTCTTTCTACAAAGAGACTTTCAAAGGCGTTAAAAAAGAAGTTTTCTGATGCTGGAATAGAACTTGTAGAAAAGAATTTTATTCAAACCAAATCGGTTTCTTTTGAAACACCTCAACTAAACAATTACTTAATTTTCACAAGTAAAGAAGCGGTAAAAAGTGTTTTAAAATCGGATGAGCAAAACGTTCATTCCGTTTCATGTTTGTGTGTGGGAAGTAAAACCAAAAGTTTTCTCGAAAAGAAAGGTTTCACCGTTATTGAAAGTGCTGATTATGCCGAAGATTTGATTCAAGTTATTGATTCGAAATACAAAGAAAATTCGTTTACGTTCTTCTGTGGTAACATCAGAAAAAATACGATTCCATATTATTTTAAGCAAAACAAAATCGCATACAACGAAATTATCGTTTATGAAACCACATTGAAACCACAGCAAATAAAAGAACCATTTGATGGCATTTTGTTTTTTAGTCCGTCTGGTGTGAATAGTTTTTTAGAAAAAAATACATTAGAAAACAAAACCTGTTTTTGCATTGGAACCACCACTGCAAAAGCATTGGAGAATAGAACAAAAAACATAATAATTGCATCTCAACCAACCGTTGAAAATGTAATCACTGAAGTAATAAAATTTTATAAATAAAAATAAGAACTGAAAGGTTTTCGAAATCTGTTAGGTCTGAAAAACAAAAACCATGTTAAAGAACGATTTATTTTTAAGAGCATTAAAAGGAGAAACCGTTGAACGTCCACCAGTTTGGATGATGCGTCAAGCAGGAAGATATTTGCCAGAATTTAGAGCCTTGCGCGATAAATATGATTTTTTCACGCGTTGCGAAACTCCAGAATTAGCAGCTGAAATTACCGTGCAACCTATTCGTATTGTAAAACCAGATGCGGCTATTTTGTTCTCGGATATTTTGGTAGTACCAAGAGCTATGGGAATTCACGTGGAATTAAAAGACAATTTAGGTCCGATAATTCCAAATCCTATTCGCACAACTGAACAAGTAAATCAGGTTTTTGTTCCAAATATTCACGAGACTTTAGGTTACGTGATGGATGCAGTAAAACTAACTAAAGAAATGCTGAACGACGAAGTACCATTAATTGGTTTCGCAGGTTCACCATGGACAATTTTTTGTTATGCAGTAGAAGGAAAAGGTTCTAAAAGTTTTGATACAGCTAAAGGATTTTGTTTTTCAAATCCAGTAGCAGCACACTTATTATTGCAAAAAATTACCGATACCACAATTTTATACTTAAAAGAAAAAGTAAAAGCAGGTTGTAATGCCATACAAATTTTTGATTCTTGGGGAGGCATGCTTTCTCCAGTAGATTATCAAGAATTTTCTTGGCAATACATCAACCAAATTGTAGAAGCTTTAGCCGAAGAAACGGAAATTATCGTATTTGGAAAAGGATGTTGGTTTGCTTTGAACGACATGGCAAAATCAAAAGCATCAGCTTTAGGAGTAGATTGGACATGTTCACCAAGAAACGCACGTTATTTAACTGGTGGCGATATCACTTTACAAGGAAATTTCGATCCAAGTCGTTTACTTTCTCCAATTCCAACCATCAAAAAAATGGTTCACGAAATGATAGACGAATTCGGAAAAGACAAATACATCGTCAACTTAGGTCACGGTATTTTACCAAATATTCCGGTTGATCATGCTAAGGCGTTTGTTGAGGCGGTGAAGGAGTATAAGAAGTAGAATAATAAATTTTAAAAATTGATTAACCAACTATTATATATGTATGTTCCTTTTGTAATATGCTTTGGAAATATTTTATTTTTATTATCAGGAAAAAATTCTAATCCTATTAATTTTAGATATAATAACTTATTTGAATTCCAAAAAGGGAAATGGTTTTATTTTGTATATTTTTTATTATCTATATTAACTTTTGTTTTCGAAAGCTCAGAAGCTTCTAACTTATATTCTAGTCCTTTGTTATTATCAATTTTAATTTTATTCTCAAATTTAATAATTAGATTAATTTATAAAAGAAATATAATTATTTCAACAAGGTGGGATTATAGACCTTCTAAAATGTCTATTTTAGATGTTTTACTGTCTTATTTTGCTATATTAATATCAATTTTATTCCCTCTATATTCTAATTTTTAAGAATGAAAAATAAATTCTACAACTACATACAAAACCTGCAAGATCAAATCTGTAAAGGATTAGAAGATATTGATGGCAGCACCAAATTTCGGGAAGATATTTGGGAACGACCAGAAGGCGGTGGCGGACGCACACGTGTGATTGAAAACGGGAATGTTTTCGAAAAAGGTGGTGTGAATATCTCAGCAGTTCATGGCAAATTACCTGATACCATGCAAAAAATGTTCGGTGTAGGAGAAGCGGATTTTTTCGCTTGCGGATTAAGTTTAGTGATTCATCCTAAAAATCCGATGGTACCAACGGTTCATGCCAATTGGCGCTATTTTGAAATGTATGATGACAAAGGCAACATCATCAACCAATGGTTTGGTGGCGGACAAGATTTAACACCTTATTATTTGTTTGAAGAAGATGCCAAACACTTTCATCAAACCTGCAAAAATGCTTGCGACAAACATAACCCTGAATTTTATCCGAATTATAAAAAGAAATGCGATGAGTATTTCTGGAACGCTCACCGATTTGAAGCTCGAGGAATTGGCGGTTTGTTTTTCGATTATTTAAAAGCTACCGAGCAAATGTCTATGGAAGATTGGTTCAATTTCGTGTCAGAAGTTGGGAATTCTTTCTTACAAGCGTATATTCCCATCGTGGAAAAAAGAAAAGATTTACCTTATACAGATGCACAACGCACTTGGCAAGAAATTCGTCGTGGTCGTTATGTGGAATTCAATTTGGTTCACGATAAAGGAACGCTTTTCGGACTAAAAACCAACGGAAGAATTGAAAGTATTTTGATGAGTTTACCACCACATGTACAATGGGTGTATGACCACCATCCAGAACCAGGAAGTGAAGAAGAAAAATTGATCAAAGTATTAGCAAAACCTGTTGAATGGATGTAAAATTAAGCTCCCTGTTTTTTTGCTTAGGAACTATTTTTGGAATGGCTCAAAACGACTCGTTGTCATCTCCTTTTTTTAAATCTTATGACGAAAAAGTAACCAGTAGTTTATATTTTATAGATACTTCTAACAGTTTTGAATTTCTGTTCGATTCTGGTGGCCAAAAGGAGCATTTAAGCTTAATTTCCAACCGAAAAGCACAAATTGGCGCTAATATCAGCTATAAATTTATTGATATTAGTTATGGTTTTTCACCAAAGTTTTTTGAGGAAAACAAAGACAATTCGGATTCCAAATTATTTACCATCAGCACGCGTTTTTATCATAAAAAATGGATGCAGTCCATCACATTTATTAATCAGAAAGGATTTTATATAGAAGATGATGTAACCCTATTTTTACCTAGATTAAGAACTACAAAAATTGGCGGCACAACTTCTTATGTTTTTAATGATAAATTTTCGTTTAAAACCATTGCCAATCAAAAAGAATGGCAAACTAAAAGTGCAGGAAGTTTTATTCCTAATCTTAGTTTTTATTATACCAATTTTGATTTAAATGATGGAAGTGGCGGCGAACATAGTGATGTTTATTTAGCAACGCTTTCGGCTTCCTATTTATATAATTTAGTCATAAAAGAAAAGTTTTTAGTTTCTGCTGGACTTTCTCCTGGCTTTGGATTTAATGATGTGGATGGCGACGTTTCTCCATTATACGAAGTAACGGGAAGTTTTAAAATTGGGTATAATGTGGATTCATTTTTTAGTTTTATCAATTTGAATTTTACTGATTTTGTTCAAGATACTAATGCAAAAATTAGATTAAACGATAATTTTTCAACCTTCAAATTTACACTTGGTTATCGATTTAATCCACCTAAAAAAATAAAGTTCTAGAAAGGAAAGAATTTACCAAATTATCAGATTCTGAAAAAATGTTAAAATCAAAATTTCTGGTCCAAAAAATAGTAATTTTACCAATCAATATTTGAATATCAAATTATGTTCCCAATACACAGAGGTCGTCGTTTAAGAGTAAACGAATCTATAAGAAGTTTAGTGCGCGAAACCAGCTTGAGTCCGGCTGATTTTATGTTTCCGATGTTTATTGCTGAAGGCGAAAACTACAAATCTGAAATTGCATCAATGCCCGGCATTTTTCGTCGCTCGATTGACTTAACCGTTGAAGAAGTAAAAGAACTTTTTGCTTTGGGAATTCGTGCTGTAAATATTTATGTCAAGGTAGACGAATCACTAAAAGATAATACAGGTAAAGAAGCTTGGAATGATAATGGTTTGATGCAAA
>JBIKZB010000086.1:0-7077 GCA_044354955.1 Flavobacterium sp.
GCGCATGACCAATTGAAACCTCTAATAAGTTTGGAATATTCTCTTTAAAAAACTTGATATTATCTAAACTCAAATCATGTCCGGCATTGATTCCCAAACCTAATTCATTTGCTTTGATTGCTGCTTTAACATATGGTTCAATTCCGTTTTTATTTCCCAAATCGTACTCATGTGCAAAGGATTCGGTATACAACTCAATACGTTCTGTTCCGGTTGCTTTAGCACCTTCAATCATTCGTTCATCGGCATCTACAAAAATGGAAGTTCTAATTCCGTTGCGTTGAAACTCTTGGATTACTTCACTCAAATACGATTGGTGTTTAATAGTATCCCATCCGGCACTTGAGGTTATAGCTCCAATAGCATCAGGCACCAACGTAACCTGAGTAGGTTTGCATTCTAAAACCAAATCAATGAAATTATGTTGTGGATTTCCTTCAATATTGTATTCTGTATAAACAACCGATTTTAAATCGCGTGCATCTTGATAACGAATATGTCTTTCGTCTGGTCTTGGATGAATAGTTATTCCTTGTGCTCCAAACTGCTGAATAGCCGTTGCAACTTTCAATAAATCAGGGACATTACCACCTCTAGCATTACGAAGTGTAGCTATTTTATTAATATTTACCGATAATTTTGTCATGATAATTTTAAATTTATACAAAAATACAAAGTATAAGTTAGCCAGCATATGGTATTTTTTGATTATTTTGCGATATATTTTCAGTAAAGCGCTATGAATAATTTAACAAGCTACATTAACAACGAAATAAAACCGCTAAAGCATACCCAAACTATTGCTAATGCGCAGGATTTATTTTTAGACATACCCTACACTCATTTCCCCGTAACTGAAGAAGGCATTTATATGGGTTGCATAAGTAAAGAAAAGGCAGAGCTACTAAACAGTGAAGCACTTATAAATGATAGTCGCTTTAATTTTGATCGTTTTTTTGTACGAGAAAATATGATTTGGTTAGATGTTTTAGAAATTTTCGCTAAGAATGATAGCAATATAATTCCTGTTTTAGATACAAAAAACACCTATCTTGGCTATTATGAATTAGAAGATGTTATCCGTTTTTTACATGAAACTCCATTTCTAAAAGAGGAAGGCGGAATTATTGTGGTCGAAAAAGAAATAGATAAATTTTCGATGAGTCAAGTAGCGCAAATAATAGAAAGTAATAACGCAAAAATTTTAGGTATATTTATCTCAAATGTAGTAGGAAACAAGGTTGAAATTACTATAAAAATTAGTCAAAGCGGAATAAACGATATTATTCAAACTTTTAGACGTTATGAATATGAAATCATATCGGAACACCAAGAAGACTCCTATTTAAACAGTCTTAAAGAACGCTCTGAATATTTAGACAAATACCTGAATATTTAAAAAATAAAATTATGAAAATAGCGCTCTTCGGTCAATATTACCAAAACAGCACCGCTGAAATCGTTCACAAAGTAGTTGATTTTTTAGAATCAAATGGGATTGCAATTGCATTTGAAATTAATTTTTTAGCCATTTTAAAAGAAAAAAACATTCTTTCTAAAACCTACGAAACTTACGCTGGTTACAGTGATTTAGATGCAAATCATACTGCATTAATTAGTATTGGCGGAGACGGTACAATTTTAAAAGCAGCCACATTTGTAAGAGATAAAAATATTCCTATTATTGGAATCAATGCAGGAAGATTAGGATTTTTAGCCACTATACAATTTGAAAATATTGAATCACTTTTGCAAAAACTACTCAATAAAGATTATGCCATCTCTAAAAGAACTCTTTTAAGCATAGAAACTTCTCCGAAACATGACCATTTTTCGGATTTAGATTTTGCGCTAAATGAAGTTACCGTAGCCAGAAAAGACACCACTTCGATGATTACAGTTATTACGTATTTGAATGGCGAATACCTTACTTCGTATTGGGCAGATGGTTTAATTATTTCAACCCCAACAGGCTCAACAGGTTATTCCCTTAGTTGTGGAGGCCCAGTACTAACCCCCAATGTTGAAAGTTTGGTTATTACTCCAATGGCACCACACAATTTAAATGCAAGACCTTTAGTAATTCCAGATGACATGGAAATAGAACTTAGAATTTCGGGCAGAGAAGAACAGTTTTTAATTTCGTTAGATTCCAGAATTTCTGCAGTTTCAAAAGAGACAATTGTGAAAATTAAAAAATCTTCATTCTCAATTTCAATCATTGAATTTAAAGAAGAGTCCTTTCTAAATACAATACGAAAAAAATTGCTTTGGGGTGAAGACAAAAGAAATTAACATTCTATTTATATCGATTTTCATTATTTAGCGTTTTTAACTTGTTAAAAGACAACAAAAAAAACCTTTAAAATAGGGATAAGTAGTCATTATTGTTATATTTGCAAACTATTTCAAAAAATGAAGCACTTTTTTTTATATATATCATTGATTATCTGCGGGTTCAGTACGTATGCTCAAATAAACGAATTGGGTGTATTTATTGGTGGCGTAAACTATATTGGAGATATTGGACCTACCAAATACATCGCCCCAAATGAATCGGCATTAGGAATTCTATACAAATGGAACAAAAGCCCTAGACATGCTTATCGTTTTTCTTACACACAAGGAAATTTAAATTCAAAAGATATTGATAGTGATGTTCCTAGTAGAAATCTAAGAGGTGTTTCATTTGAAAATAGTGTAAAAGAATTTTCGGCAGGATTAGAATTTAATTTTTTAGATTTTGACTTACACGACTCAGATGCAATAATTACACCTTATATATATAGTGGCATTAGTTACTTTATATATGACGAAATTTTTATTATAGACCAAACAAGCCGAGTTGATTTCCAAAGTAGCGCTGCCTCAATACCAATGGTTATTGGAGTGAAAGGAAGATTTTTAGAAAAATTTATTATTGGAGCTGAAGTAGGAGTTAGATATACATTTACCGATAACTTAGACGGAAGTAATCCAAAGAATGATAATTTAGAATCCTTGCGTTTTGGAAATTTAAATAGTAATGATTGGTATGTATTTACCGGTTTAACATTAACATATACATTTGGGAAAAACCCATGTTTTTGCGGCGAATAAAGAATGGAACTAGTTCAACAAATAAATACTTCAACCTTACCCAAACATTTGGCCATTATTATGGACGGAAATGGAAGATGGGCGAAACAAAAAGGTTTAATTAGAGCCTTAGGGCATGAAGGTGGAACTAAATCTGTTAAAGTTACTGTAGAAACTTCTGCAAAGCTTGGGATTGAAAACCTTACACTTTATGCTTTTTCAACTGAAAACTGGAACCGACCAAAATTAGAAGTTGAAACACTAATGAAATTATTAATCTCTTCTTTAAAGAAAGAAATTAAAACATTACAAGCCAATAACATTAAATTAAATGCTATTGGAAATTTAACAAATTTACCGCTAAAAGTACAAAAAGAATTACAAGAAGTAATTGACAAAACTTCTGAAAACACTAGGATGACACTAACTTTAGCACTAAGTTATGGCGCTAGAGAAGAGCTAATCCAAGCTGTTAAAAAAATTTCCAACAAAGTTAAAAATAATATAATTTCTGAGGAGGCTATTGACGAATCAATTATTAATCAGCATCTTTACACACACAATTTACCTGATGTAGATTTAGTAATCAGAACAAGTGGCGAACACAGAATAAGTAATTTTCTATTATGGCAGATTGCTTATGCTGAATTTTATTTCACCGATGTGCTTTGGCCTGACTTTACAGAAAACAATTTGTATGAAGCAATTATTAGTTATCAAAAAAGAGAACGCCGATTTGGAAAAACAAGCGAACAAATTATACCCGAAAAAAATGTTTAAAAAAGGAATACAATTACTTTCAATATTCATCGTATTTACAAGCTCTTCACTTTTTGCACAAGATACAAAACTAGAGAGTGGCAAAGAATATATCTTAGCCAAAATTGATGTAACCGGAAAAATAAGTTACAATCAACAAACCATAACTACGTTTACTGGATTGGAAAAAGGACAACAATTAATTGTTCCAGGTCAAGATATCAGTAATGCTATTAAAAAATTGTGGAAATTAGGCTTGTTTTCTGATGTAAACTTTTATGTAAATAAAATTGAGGGTGATAGTATCTTTTTAGAACTTAATATCAATGAACTTCCTAAACTATCTGATATTAAAATACAAGGGGTAAAAAAGGGAAAAATAGAAGAATTAATTAAGGAAACCGATTTAAAGAAAGGTAAAATAGTAAATGAAAATTTAATTACTACAACCAAAAATTACATCGAGAACAAATATAAAAAAGAAGGCTTTTACCAAACAAAAGTAGTTATCAACACTGTACCAGACAGTTTAGATACTGAAGTTAAAATGGTTGTTAATATTGACAAAGGCGATAAAGTAAAAGTAAAAAGTATCGAATTTGAAGGCAATAATCAAATCAGTGATGCCAAACTAAAAAAAGCATTTAAAAACACCAAACAGCGTAATCCTATTCGTATTTTCAAGAAATCTAAATACATTAAAGAAAAATACAAAGAGGACTTAGTAGCTGTTATTGACAAATACAAGGAAAAAGGAAATAGAGATGCTCGAATTATTTCTGATTCGGTTATTTACGATAAAAAATCAAATACTATTGCAATTAAGGTAAAACTTGAAGAAGGAAGAAAATATTATTTTGGTGATATTCGATACCTTGGAAATACAGTTTATACCGAGCGTCAACTGAATTCGATTCTAGGAATTAAAAAAGGAGATGTTTATAATGGAACCATTTTACAAAAAAGAATTGCAGACCAAACAAAACCTGACGGAGAAGATTTAACAAATTTATACCAAAACAACGGTTATTTATTTTCTAGCATTAACCCAGTTGAAGTTAGAACTGCAAATGATACCATTGACTTTGAAATTAGAATTACCGAAGGTCCTATTGCTTATTTTAATAAAATTACGGTAGTTGGAAATGACAAAACAAATGACCATGTAATTTATAGAGAACTTAGAACAAAACCAGGCCAAAAATACAGTAAAGAAGATTTAATACGTTCTATTCGTGAAATTGGACAACTAGGTTTCTTTGATCCAGAAGCAATCAAACCTGATTTTAAAAATGTAGATCCTCAGGCCGGAACGGTTGATATTGAATATAATGTTGTAGAAAAAGGCTCGAGTCAAGTAGAACTCCAAGGAGGTTACGGTGGAGGCGGTTTCATTGGGACATTAGGACTTTCTTTTAATAATTTTTCGGCAAGAAACATGTTTAAAAGAAGCGCTTATAAACCACTTCCCATGGGAGATGGACAAAAAATGGCTTTAAGACTTCAAGGAAGTTCATTCTTTCAAACATATAGTTTATCGTTTTCTGAACCTTGGTTTGGTGGTAAAAAACCAGTTAGTTTTTCAACATCATTATCACACAGTAAACAATTTTTATTCAATTCTAGATCAAGAGATGTTGATAGAAGCCAAAGTTTTAATATTACATCTTTATCTATTGGTTTAGCAAAAAGACTTACTGTGCCAGATGATTATTTTGTGTTATCACAGGCATTATCATTCCAATATTATGATTTAAATAACTATAACACTGGATTATTTACTTTTGGAGATGGTGCTTCTAGAAATTTAGCTTACACTATTGGTTTATCAAGAAATAGCAAAGGTGTGAATCCAATTTTCCCAACAGTGGGTTCTGAATTCAGTATTTCAGGTAAGTTCACTCTACCTTATTCTCTATTCAACGGAATTGACTATGCTAATTTAGAGAACTTACCTGAAAATAAAATAAGAGCAACAGAGCCTGGAGAAGCTCCAGATGGCTCCAATTATCCAGCTGGCAGTTATTTAAATAGCGAAGGTTATCCTGTGGCTGACCCAGCTGATGCCGCAGTAGATAGAGGAAAAGTAGATCAGGAAAAATTCAATTGGTTAGAGTATTACAAAATTAAATTCAAAGCAGACAACTATACAAGAATTTACGAAAAACTTGTACTTAGAACAAATGCTGAATTTGGCTTTATGGGAGCTTATAATTATGATAGAGGTTTAGTTCCTTTTGAAAGATTCTTCCTTGGAGGAGATGGTTTAGCAAACTTCTCATTAGACGGTAGAGAAGTTATACAATTAAGAGGTTATCCAAATAATTCATTATCTTCTCAGGATGGTGGAACAATTTATAATAAATTTTCTGCAGAACTAAGATATCCAATTACGATGAATCAGTCTGCTTCTATTTACGCGTTAAGTTTCTTAGAAGCGGGAGCAGCATTTGACACCTTTAAACAATACAATCCATTTAAATTACAACGTTCTGCGGGAGTTGGAATTCGTGTATTCATGCCTGCATTTGGTCTATTAGGAATTGATTTTGCACATGGATTTGATGCTGTGCCAGGTGAAACTGTAAAAAGTGGTTGGCAAACACACTTTATTATTGGACAACAATTTTAAGGTTTGTTAGTACTTTTTTGTTAAATTCGTAAAAATATTTTATTACTTATTACGTTTAACATTTATAAAAGTAGAATCCGAATAGATTCAGCCACTAAACAAATTAAATTGAAAATGAAAAAACTGTTATTTATACTTGCTTTAATTACTTTTTCCTCACAAGCTCAAACAGCTAGAGGCGTTAAAATTGGATACATAGATATGGAATATATCCTAGAAAAGGTACCCGATTATGCAGAAGCAAATAATCAATTAGAGCAAAAAGCTCAAAAATGGAAGCAAGAAATTGAAGTCAAAAAAACAGAAATTACAAAGTTAAAAGACGCTTTAAAAACAGAAAGAGTTTTATTAACTAAAGAATTAATTGAGGAAAGAGAAGATGAAATTTCTTATTTAGAAAAAGAACTTCTTGATTATCAGGAAAAAAGATTTGGTCCAAAAGGCGATTTGATTATTCAAAAATCTGTTTTAATAAAACCTATTCAAGATCAAATTTTCACAATCGTACAAGATGTTGCTGAACAAAGAAAATATGATTTTATTTTTGACAAATCATCTGATTTAACGATGTTGTTTGCTGCTCAAAAATATGATATCAGTGATTTTGT